>JAACDS010000278.1 GCA_009936895.1 Pseudomonadota bacterium | reverse complement strand
CTGCCAATGGCGGTGATGGAAATGGATGTGTCAGACACGGTGGCTTCGACCTTTTCCGCCGTCACGATTACTTCCTCGATGCGACGACCTTCTTCCGCAATGGCCGACAAAGAGACACCGGCAAGCAGGCAGCCAAGGACCGTAGACGCCCAGATAGATTTCACTATGATTCTCCCCTTCTTATTTTTTAAGGTGGAAATTGTACACTTTAATTTGACAAGTCAAACCCTTAGTTTGAGTGTGATTTCTGGCCTTAGCGAGGCCTGTTTGAGGTGTTTTGAGGGCGCAGGTGGTAGGAGAGTAGGCGGCCATTACCCAGCGTCGATTCCAAAGTTCGCCAGCGCCCCTGAGTATCGTAGCCAAGGACAATATCGATCATGTCACCGGTAAGTGCGTAGGAATTTAGGGGCATGCCTGTGGCTGAAGAATTGCGTGGGGTAACGGATATCTCGACCAGATTACCGGTTTGACCGTTCAG
This sequence comes from Pseudomonadota bacterium, assembly GCA_009936895.1. GTDB lineage: Bacteria > Pseudomonadota > Gammaproteobacteria > Pseudomonadales > Azotimanducaceae > UBA4421. The sequence goes on along the minus strand of JAACDS010000278.1, from coordinate 2,951 downwards.
CAGCTGTTGTCGGGTCAGCAGGCTTGGCGACCAGTAGGCGAACGTAATCAAACAGCTCGTACTGATGGGGCTTTGCGCGTCTGGCTGCAAGAAGAAACCGTTGTGTTTCGTCGAGCCTTCGAGGCGTTGCACGTCGCCATTGGTGTTGGTCTCGCTGGCGATACGTCGCAGACACATGTTCGAGTCGTATTGTTCGCTGACCTCATGCTCGTAGGAAAATACTGTGACGCCGAAGATGGTGTAGCGAAATTCCGCTCTTGCCCTGACATCAAAGCCTTTGTCATCTTGACGGATGACGAATTCATGGAAGCCGACATCCTTGCCGTCGATTTTAACGTCGAAAAACCATGTCCGGGTCCTATCAGTTTCTGCATGGGATGGTTGTAAGGTGCCTAGGCCAAGCGTTAGGAATATCACCCACCAACCCATTTGCTTGCCACGTCGTATTGACCATTGAGATATGAAGGCAGCAAGCGCACGCCATAGTTGCCGAGGGTCGGGAAAAAAAGCTGGTACCCGTTGCTGGTAGGCCCTGTATTCAGGACGTTTGCCGGATATATCGCTTTCGGTGCGAACCACGCCGGTAAATCGCAGCAGAAGAAACGTGAGCAACAGCATCGGCAGCCCGATCAAGAAAGCGAAGCTGCCGCTCAGATTGAAGGCGGTCAATGCCAGCCCCAGCCAAAACAGCCACTCACCGAAGTAGTTGGGGTGTCGGCAGATTGACCAAAGGCCTGTATCGAGTATCTGAGAAGACGTGGGGCCCTTCAAAAAACCAGTGAGCTGAATATCTGCCGTGATTTCCCAGATCAACCCCGCCGCCGCCAGTCCCAGCCCTGCATAGGCGAGCACATTCCAAGTCGGCGCGCTCAGGATCGGGATCAACAGCAGGGTGATAAACCACGCCATCAGGGATTGAGGGATGAAGATCAGATAAAGGCTTTTACGGTCAAAGTCCTCGCCGATGCGTTGACGAATGGCACGATAGCGACGGTCTTCCGGCGCGCCCACCTGTCTAACAGTCAGGTGGGTGGTTAAGCGAATGGCCCACATCACTAACAACCCCATGACAAAGAACGACATCGCGGTGCCGGTGGCGGGTAGCATGATCAGTAACATTGAAGCGGCAAGCAGATGGTGCAAAGGCCAGAAAATGTCAGCAATGCTGGCGCAACGATAGTGGCTCGATAAACGCCAAGCCAAAACACTTAGCAGCGCGACGCTCAACGCCGCGTACCCGATAGCCCCTATCACTTGCCAGAGTCCTCCATCGAAAATCGGCGATTGATGGATTTAACGACCTGACCCAGCACAGGGATGTGCTGATAGAGCCCCAATCCGGTATCCCAAAAGTCTTGATGCAAAACCACGCGTCCGGCGTCATCAAAGCGCAGGTGCGTGATGCCTATGGTCTCGCTGATCACGGGCTTTCGGACAGGTGTGAATTCGGCTCGCATGGCCCAAATAAGATACACGTCGGCACCGCTGACAAGGGTTTGTAGAATGTCGACCTGCACAGCTGTGCCGGCATCGACCAGCCCTTGGAAGTGTTTGACGACCCGGGCGCGATCGCGCGTCAACATGAGAGCATCGCTGAAATGAAGGTCTGATGCGTAGAGTCGACTGGCGCGAGACCCTGTCTGCTGCGAGCCAAGTTCGGACAGAAAGACCGTGAACGTGCTGATCGTTTCCGGCGAAACGTCGGGGCTGCCAGGAAAGTCGTTTAGCGCCTCTTTATAGGCGGCGGGGTAGGCCTGCTGACTATCAGTGGTGGACGCACAGCCCATCAGGAAAAGGATAACAAATATAATAAGTGGAAAGGCTTTCATTTGATGAGCGTATTGACGCTGTCGTGAAGGATCGGTGAAGCAGTGGCTTGAGAAGTTCACGATGACTTCACGTGGTGTGTCAAAAGATATCCCCTCAAAGCTCCCAAGCTTAGATTGTTTCTCCTTCTCGGGAGGTGGTCGGATGGTGAATCGATGAAACACCGCAGAGCCGACTGCCTTGTGCAGGGGAAAGCCTGCTCGCTATGGGATGTCGCACTTAGCACGCAGGTCACAGAGAAAATCGCATGAACGATGGATTTAACAGGTTGAAGCCCCGCATGGACGCGCGTCGCGTGGCTATTGTCGGTGGCGGCATATCGGGTGTCGCCGCGGCTCACCGATTGGCCGATACGGTTGACGTCACCCTGTTCGAGTCAGAACGGCGATTGGGGGGCCATACGGACTCGCACTCAGTCTGGATCGAAGACAAGGTCTACACCATTGATACGGGCTTTGTCGCATTTCACCCGTCGGGCCACGCGAGCTTTTGTGAGTGGCTGACGCAGATCGGCGTGCCGACCCAGCGCACGGATATGACCTTCAGCGTGCGCGCAGACCACGATGAGTTGGAATACAGCACCATCGGTTGGCGTACCTTCTTTTCTTCTGGCGGGCTGGTTCTGTCCCTCAAACACTGGCGATTGCTTTGGGATTGGCAGCGCTTCCACATGGAAGCGCCGAAGGCGGCGGAACATATGAGTTCGGTGAAAGCTGGCGATTACTTCCGCGAGCACAATTACAGCGACCGGTTCGTAAACGGCCATATGGCACCTCTCTGTGCAGCCCTGTGGGCCCAGAGCCAAAGCAGTGCGTTGGATACACCCCTACAACACCTCGCTTCCATCGTTCAGGATCAAAAGATTTTCCAGCATCCTGCCCAATCGTTATGGCAGGTTGTGAGCGGTGGTGCCTCTCAATATCTCGAGGCCTTCGCCGAACAGTTCCCCGGTGATATTCGCTGCAACGCTAAGGTGCACAGTGTTCGCCGCCACCATGATGGTGTGACCATCAAAACAGCGACGGAAACCCTTGAGTTTGACGCGGTCATTATGGCCTGTCACAGCGATCAGGCATTGGACGCGTTGGCTACGCCCAGTGAGGCTGAGACCGATGTGCTCGGTG
>JAACDS010000277.1 GCA_009936895.1 Pseudomonadota bacterium | reverse complement strand
GAAACGATCGAGTAGCCACGGTCCATCAGACCCTTGGCAATGGCCCGTGCGTTGGCCAATGTCTGCGCCTGATAGTCATTGAACTCTGGCGTCATGGCTTCTTTGAACGCCACAGCCTTGGCCGCAATCACGTGCATCAAGGGTCCGCCTTGGCTGCCGGGGAAAAGGGCAGAATTCAGCTTCTTTTCAATATCGGGATTTGAGCGCGCGAGGATGATACCGCCGCGAGGACCGCATAGCGTTTTATGCGTAGTAGACGTGACCACGTCAGCGTAGGGCACTGGGTTCGGGTATTCACCCGCTGCCACCAGTCCTGCCACGTGGGCCATATCGACCAAAAAGTATGCGCCCACGGAGTCTGCAATCTCTCGAAACTTCTGCCAGTCCAGACGTCGAGAATAGGCTGAGAAGCCAGCCACAATCATTTTCGGTTGATGCTCTTGCGCCAGACGAGCCACTTCGTCGTAATCCACTTCACCGGTTTCTACGTTGATGCCGTACTGCACGGGGTTGTAGAGCTTGCCGGAGAAATTCACAGACGCACCGTGCGTTAGGTGGCCGCCGTCCGCAAGGCTCATACCCAGCACGGTATCGCCCCCTTGAAGCAGTGCCAGATAGACCGCCGCATTTGCCTGAGACCCCGAATGAGGCTGCACATTGGCATAGTCAGCGCCAAAGAGCGTCTTCGCTCGTTCGATGGCCAACATTTCAGCCTTGTCCACATGTTCACAGCCGCCGTAGTACCGCTTACCCGGATAACCTTCCGCATACTTATTCGTCAGCACACTGCCTTGAGCCTCCATGGAGCGAGGGCTGGCGTAATTCTCTGATGCGATGAGTTCGATATGTTCTTCCTGACGGCGCGTTTCCGCGTTGATGACGTCCGCCAATTCCGCGTCGAACTCAGCAATGGTTTCGTTACCTACAAACATGGGCTTCTCTTAACTGTCAGAAAACGGGATGTGTTGCGCGCAGCGCAGTATAAACCAAGTCGCCAGCGAGGGGGCCTGAAAGAACTGCGACTTAAACTAAAACTCTGTTCATTTCTCTCGGTGGACGACTGCCGCCCGGTCATTTGCCCGTTTTTTTGATCTCGGCCTGCACACAAAAGTGGCACCACTGGCACAGGCCCGTATACTCCCCGCTGTTAGACTTCAGGAGCGTTCATGGCTCAGTACGTGTACACCATGCAGGGCGTGACCAAGATCGTCCCACCCCAGCGGACTATTTTGCAAAACATCAACTTATCGTTCTATCCCGGCGCTAAAATCGGCGTTTTGGGCCTGAACGGCTCGGGTAAATCCAGCCTGCTGCGCATCATGGCCGGCGAGGACACCGAGATCGATGGTGAGGCGCGAGCACAAAAAGACATTCGCGTTGGCTACCTGCCTCAGGAACCGGGCCTCGACGATGACTTGGATGTTCGGGGCAACGTCGAGCTTGGGGTAGCCCCCATCATGGCGATCCTGCAAGAATACAACGATATTTCCGATCGGTTTGCCGAGCCGATGGACGACGATGAAATGACTAAGCTGCTGGAACGCCAGGGTGACTTAGCCACTGAAATCGATGCAGTAGAAGGCTGGGAAATTGATCGCACCCTTGATATCGCCGCAGACGCCCTGCGACTGCCTGCGTGGGACACACCTGTGGTCAGTCTTTCCGGTGGTGAGCGCCGCCGCGTCGCGCTCTGCGCCCTACTGCTGTCGAAGCCAGACATGCTATTGCTGGACGAACCCACTAACCACCTAGACGCAGAAAGTGTCTCTTGGCTGGAACGCTTCCTCGACGAATATCCGGGCACAGTCGTAGCGGTGACTCACGATCGCTATTTCCTCGATAACGTTGCCAGCTGGATTCTCGAACTGGACCGGGGACGCGGGCTGCCCTACGAAGGCAACTATTCCACATGGCTGGAAGCCAAAGAGAAGCGTTTAGAGCAAGAAGCATCCACCGACGAAGCCCGTCAGCGAACCATTAAATCCGAGCTGGAATGGGTACGCTCAAACCCTAAGGCGCGTCAGGCCAAAAGCAAATCGCGTATGGCCCGCTTTGACGAACTGGTCGCCGAAGAGAGCGAGGTGCGTCGCGAGACCACCGAACTGTTCATTCCTACCGGTGAGCGATTGGGCGAAAAAGTCATCGAGATCAATAATTTGAGTAAGGGATTCGGTGATCGTCTGCTCATTGATGACTTCAGCGCCATCATCCCCCGCGGTGCCATCGTTGGCATCATCGGCGGCAACGGTGCCGGCAAATCGACTTTCTTCAAAATGCTGACCGGGCAGGAAACACCGGACAGCGGCTCCATCGACAAAGGTTCGACGGTGGATCTGGCCTACGTGGATCAAAGCCGCGACACGTTGGCTGACGACAAAACCGTATGGGAAGAAGTCTCCGACGGCTTGGATATTATGCGCATCGGTAAACACGAAATTGCCAGCCGCCAGTACTGCGGGCGCTTCAACTTCAAAGGCACAGACCAACAAAAATTTGTTGGTACCTTGTCCGGCGGCGAACGCAACCGCGTGCACTTAGCCAAACTTCTGCGTCGTGGCGCGAACGTGCTGCTGCTGGACGAACCCACCAACGATTTGGATGTAGAAACCCTGCGAGCACTGGAAGAAGCACTGCTGAGCTACGCGGGCACCGCACTGGTGATTTCACATGATCGTTGGTTCTTGGATCGTATCGCCACTCATATCATAGCTTTCACCGGCGACAGCGACGTGACGTTTTTTGAGGGCAATTACACCGAATACGAAGTTGACCGAAAGAAGCGGCTGGGTGACGCCCAACCCACACGAGTGCAGTACAAGCCAATTCACCGATGATGAGTTCAAGCGGTCAGAGCGACTGAAGTACCTCAAGCGCGGCGGCGAGCGTTTTCACGCCGTGCACTTTCATCTGGCCCAGCGGTTCCTTAGGTCGATTGGCGAAGGGTACGATTGCGTACTTAAAGCCGTGCTTGGCAGCTTCACGCAAACGTTCCTGCCCGTTGGCTACCGGTCGCAGCTCGCCGGTCAAACCCAGCTCGCCGAAGACGATCAACTCACGCGAGAGCACGCGATCGCGAAACGAGCCCAGTACAGCCAACAGCAAGGCGAGATCTGCACCGGTTTCTGTAATGCGAACGCCACCGACCACGTTGGCGAATACATCCTGATCGCTCAGCGCGATACCGCAGTGGCGATGCAGTACAGCCAGGTGCATGGCCAGCCGCTGCTGATCAAGACCAACGGCAACGCGCTTTGGGTGCCCCCCGGCCACGTCATCGACGAGAGCCTGCAGCTCTACCAGCAGCGGCCTGGTACCTTCCCAGGTCACCGTCGCAATACTGCCGGGGGAATCTACGTCGCCCCGCTGCAGAAAAATCGCCGAGGGGTTCGCTACTTCTTTCATGCCTAAATCGGTCATGGCAAAAATGCCTAACTCGTTCACTGCACCAAAACGGTTCTTGTGTCCGCGCAGCGTTCGGTAACGGCTGCCGGCCGGGCTGTCGAGCATCATGAAACAGTCGATCATATGTTCAAGGACCTTAGGGCCAGCAATGCCACCCTCCTTGGTAATATGACCCACGAGGACGATGACGATATCTTGCTGCTTGGCCAGACGCGTAAAAAACGATGCGGTTTCACGGACTTGGGCCACGGAGCCCGGGGTGGAATCCACAGATTCCATCTGCATCACCTGAATCGAATCGAGAATGACAATTTTGGGCCGCTGGGTTTGGACCAGGTTGGCGATCACTTCCGCCCGGGTTTCTGCAGCGACGCTTAAGCCATCCATGGGTAGCTGCAGTCGCTGGGCACGCAAGGCGAGCTGCTGCAGCGATTCTTCTCCAGTGACGTAGAGCACACCATGATGTTGGGCCAAGGCGGTGGAAGCCTGCAGCAGCAGCGTGCTTTTCCCTGCGCCGGGATCACCGCCAATGAGCACAACCGAGCCCGGTACAAAGCCGCCCCCAAGCACGCGATCCAGCTCGGTGAATCCGGTACCGATCCGTTCGGCGTCTACCGCTTCAATATCACTCAGCTTTTTTACTTCGGCGGTAACGCCTGCATAGCCCACAGCGGCAGAGGAAACCGGCGTGATATTCACCCGACTGAGGGTATTCCACGCACTACAGGTTCCACATTGACCCTGCCATTTGCCGTGTTCGGCACCGCAGTCGTCGCATACATAGGCGGACTTGGTTTTTGCTTTTGCCATAGGGGATCAGGCCGGTTGCAGGCTAGTGCCCATAGTCGTTGTACATCTCGTGGGCCAAATCCTCGAACTTGGTGAGGTTGCCCGTAAACTTCAAACGTACTTTGCCAATGGGTCCATTACGCTGCTTGCCGATGATGATTTCGGCAATACCCAAGTCTTCTGTATTTTCGTTATAGACCTCGTCCCGATAAATAAACAAAATCACGTCCGCGTCTTGCTCAATAGCGCCAGATTCGCGCAAATCGCTGTTCATCGGACGCTTGTCCGTCCGAGATTCAAGCTGTCGATTCAGCTGGGACAGCGCCACGACCGGGCACTTCATTTCTTTCGCCAAGGCCTTAAGCGACCGCGAAATTTCCGAGATCTCAGTGGCGCGGTTTTCGCTGTCCTTTGCGGTGCGCATCAACTGCAGGTAATCCACCATGACCATATCCAGTCCACCGGTTTCACGGGCGACACGTCGAGCGCGAGACCGCACTTCTCCCGGCGTTAACGCTGCAGTGTCATCGATGTAGAGCTTTTTGTCTTTAAGCTGGCTGACGGCACTGGCGAAGCGATCCCAGTCTTCGTCTTTCAGGTCACCGGTACGCAGCCGGGTTTGATCGATACGACCCAGGCTGGACAACATACGCATCACGATTTGGTCCGAGGGCATCTCCATACTGAACACCAATACCGAGCCGCCAGTCATCACAGCGTGTTCCACCATGTTGACGGCAAAGGCTGTTTTACCCATGGAAGGCCGGGCAGCAACAATCACCAGATCCGAGCCCTGCCAGCCCGTCGTCATGCGATCCAGATCCGTGAAGCCAGAGGGAAGTCCGGTCAGCGCGCCCTTGGAACCGTGCAAAAATTCGACCTTTTCCACAGCCTTGATCAGCAACGGGGCGACTTTTTCCGGACCACTGTCTTTCAGTCGGTTCTCGGCAATTTGAAATACCGACTGTTCCGCCAGTTCCAGCAGGGTATCGGTATCACGGCCGTCCGGGGTGAAGGCCGAGTCAGCAATTTGATTTGCCGCGCCGATCAGCTGACGCAGAACCGAACGCTCACGTACGATTTTTCCATAGGCCAACACGTTACTGGCACCGGGTGTCGATTCCGCCAGCTCCGCCAGGTAGCTGATGCCGCCTGCTTTTTCTAACAGGCCCTTAGATGACAACCGCTCGGATACGGTGACCGCATCCAAGGGCGCGTCGTCCGACGCCAACTCGTTCATGGCGTCGAAAATGATTTGATGCTGTGTGCGATAAAAGTCGGTGGCCGCCACCACTTCGATCAGATCGAACCACGCCTGATCGTCCAACATCAGGCCGCCCAGTACCGATTGCTCCGCCTCTAACGAGTGCGGTGGTACTTTTAGGGCAGAAACCGGGTTGTCGGGAGCGTATTCGGACATATCGTTAAATGCTTGGGTATCACGTGACTTAATGGCGGCTTGGAAGATTCCTCCTATCCCGCGAAGTTTGCAATACCTCCAGGTCGCCAGCGTGTTTTGCGCTGGCAGAAAAGCAGAGGAATGCTGGAAACAGGCGAAAAAAAAGCGGGAAACTTCCCGCTTTTTCTACCAAAGCTTACGCTTCAGTTACTCTTCAACAACGGCGACCTTGATGTTCACCATCACGTCGGAGTGCAACTGCAGAGCGATATCGAATTCACCCAGCGCGCGGATCGCACCTTCGGGCATTCGTACTTCGCTGCGTTCCACTTCGTGCCCTTCGGCAACCAGTGCATCCGCAATGTTTTGCGTGCCAACCGACCCATAGAGTCGGCCTTCTTCGCCGGCTTTCATCATAATGGTCACAATATGCTCTTGCAGCTTCTCTGCTCGGCTCTGTGCGACAGCTAATTTCTCGCCTGCGTCCTTCTCTAACTCAGCGCGACGCGCTTCGAACACTTCACGATTCGCCGCGTTGGCCTGAATCGCCTTGCGCTGCGGGATCAAAAAGTTACGAGCAAAACCGGGCTTGACCGATACTTCGTCGCCCAAGTCACCGAGGTTGTTCAAACGTTCCAATAAAATCACATTCATGGTTATTCCTCCGCCCGCTATTTGTGTTGGTCGGTATAAGGAATCAATGCCAGGTAACGCGCACGCTTCACTTGCTTGGCAAGATTACGTTGAAAGCGCGCCGATGCGCCGGTGATGCGGCTGGGCACGATTTTCCCGGTTTCACCAACGAATTGGCGCAGGGAGTCGAGGTCTTTGTAATCGACTTCTAAATCTTTAAATTGAACCTGTGGTCTTCTTCCGCCTCTCATTACGCATTCTCCTCAGCAGTATCCGCTTGGGGGGCCTCTTCGGCTGGTGCTTCGCTCGCAGGCTCAGCGGCCGGTGCACGTGAGGCAGTTTCTTCTTGACGACGACGATCACGCTCACGATCTTTTTCCTGCTCACGCAGTTCTTCTTCGTAAAGCTTGGAGTTGCCGGTTTCCGCCGCGTCGCGACGAATGATCAGATTACGGATAACCGCGTCGTTGAAACGGAATGTGCTTTCCAGTTCTTCGATGGCTTCCTGGCCCACTTCCACATTCATGAGAATGTAGTGTGCTTTGTGGATTTTGGCGATGGGGTAAGCGAGCTGACGTCGGCCCCAATCTTCCGTGCGGTGAACGACACCGTTACCGCGCTCGATGATGCCCTGATACCGTTCGATCATACCGGGTACCTGATCGCTTTGATCAGGATGCACTAAAAAAACAACTTCATAATGTCGCATGACGCTTCCCTATGGTTAAAGCCCTCAGACTGCACGGGCAACCTGTAGAGCAAGGATTGATTGCAGGCGTTGCCTGTCCCGCTTATCGAGCGGGCGAGCATTCTAGGGGTCTCAGAGCGCTGGCGCAAGGACGTTTTCTCCGGGGTCGGCCTACATCGACCGGCTTATTTCGGGCTGCGTCTCTGCCGAACCGTCTCGTACAGCAAGATACCGGTGGCAACGCTGACGTTGAGGCTTTCGACTTTGCCAAGCATGGGAATACTCACCAGTTTGTCGCACAGGCTGCGGGTGAGTCTGCGCAGGCCTGTGCCCTCACTGCCCATGACCAGAGCCGTTCCGGTGGAGCTGTCTAGCGACTGCCAGACCTCGTCGCCCTCCGCGTCGGCACCATACAACCATACCCCCTGATCACGCAGCCAAGATAGGGTTCGAGCAAGGTTGGTGACCTGAACGATGAACAAGTCTTCAGCACCACCCTGAGCGGTTTTCAGCGCCACGGCACTTAAAGGTGCGCTGTTGCGTTTTGGCACGATGACAACATCAACCCCGGCAGCATTGGCGGTACGCAGGCAGGCGCCCAAGTTTCTGGGATCGGTCACACTGTCCAGGACCAACACTAAGGGGGCAGGGCCGAGCTCTGACCAACGGGACTGAAGCTCTTGCTCGTCCGCCAGCGTGCGGATATGACACTCGAGCAACACGCCTTGATGCGCGCTTTCGAAAGCCCGGCGTTTGAACCACGCGTCCTCCACTACCTGATAACGAATGCCTGCTTCACGAGCCATGCCAATCAATTCGTTGTAACGCGCATCCCGCCGCCCTTTCATGAGGTACAGCGTACGAGCGAGGGCTGGTGTATCACGCAGCGCGGCTCTCACAGCCTGAATGCCAATTATTTCATCCATTGTTCTTTCTCTTACGCTTCACCGCCTTGGGCGTTGTCTGCTTCTTCTTTCTTGACGGTTTGTTCGGCTGGCTGCCGGCTGTTTCTGCGGCGCCCGTTCCAGCGGCCTTCCCTTTCGCGCCGACTTTGTTTCTCGCTCCGGTCTTTGTTTTTGGTGCTGCCTTTGTTGCTGACCGCGCCTTGGTTCCCGGCACTGTCTTGGCCCTTCGCTCGCCAGACGACTTGCCGCGGCGTTCGTTAGACGCAGGAAAAAGCTGCAGCTCAATTTTGCCCTGGGGTGGCTCCACATTCGCCACAAAAACACTCAGAGCATCGCCCAGAGTGAAGCGTTTGCCACGGCGATCACCCACCAAACTTTGCCGACGAGGATCCTAGCGGAAATAGTCTGCACCCAAATCCGAGATGTGCAGCAGGCCTTGGACATAAAAGCCGTCCAAATCAATAAACAGTCCAAATTCGGTCACCCCGGCGATGGTACCTGGCAATTCTTCTCCCACCTGCTGCTTCACCAAATCGCACTTCAGCCACGCTTCCACCGTCCAACCGGCAGACTCAGCCCGACGCTCGTTGGTTGAGCAGTGTTCGCCCAGTGCGACCAGTTGCTCCATCGATGGCACCCAGCCAGCTCGATTGGTTTTCGCCTGCAGGATGGATTTGATCGCACGATGGACCAGCAGATCAGGGTAGCGGCGAATGGGGCTGGTGAAGTGCATATAACGCTCCAATCCCAAACCAAAGTGGCCTGCATTATTCGGTCCGTAAACCGCCTGCTTCATGCTGCGCAGCACCAGCTGTTGATAAAGCCACCCTCTATCCTTGGTCGCAATATCCCGCAGCAACGTTTGATAGGTCTTGGAGCTGGGGACACCCGCCGGGAGCCGCAGACCAATGGACATCAGATCTTGTCGCAGGGTCTCTAGCTTCAGCATGTCCGGGGCTTCGTGCAGGCGGTAACGCGACCGACTGGCGTTAGCCTCGATAAAGGCCGCCGCGCACACATTGGCATTGATCATGGCTTCTTCGATGATCTGATGTGCCTGCAGACGCGCCACCTCTTGTACCCCGGTCACGTGGCCTTGCTGAATGTCGATAACTCCCTCGCGGCTATCAAAATCCAGTCCGCCTCGCTCATCCTTGGCATCACGAAACGCGGCATGAACGTCGGCAAGGGCCGCAATCGACTCGCGAACGGCTTTCAGATTTTCTTGAGCACAAGGCAGCGGCGCATCGTTATCTAAGTGAGCCTGGACCTCTTCATAGGTCAGGCGGCCATGGGAGCGAATCAACGCATTGTAAAAAGTGTAAGCGCGGACGATGCCTTTTTTCGACACCTGCATGTCGCAGACCAGCGCCAATCGAAAGACGTCGGGCTTAAGTGAGCACAG
>JAACDS010000276.1 GCA_009936895.1 Pseudomonadota bacterium | reverse complement strand
TTCACACCACGTGGTATGACAACTCAGCCGCGAATCCCGGCAACCCGGACCCGGAACGCGCAGTACCTTGGGGCTTGCAGAGCTGGGACGAGATGCTTTACGGCGCGTTCAGCTACACCTTCGTCGACGAAACGTCTGAGGCACCGATTCTGGACAGAGGACTGGCGGATACGACTCAAATGGTCGGATTCATGGACAAAGACATGGACGGTAAGCTGAGCTGGCAAGAACTGCCGGGCAGCCTCAAGCGGCGATTGGTTCAGGGCTTTAAAATGGTCGATACCAACGCCGATGGCGGCCTAGATATCAATGAACTGTACAGCATGAGCAAACGCAGCCGCGAGGCCCGCTCTGGTGACTCGGACTCTGGAGCGGGGGGCCAGTAAGGCAGACAACTCGGCGAATAAGACCCCTGCAACGTCAGGGGTTTTTTTTGACCAAACCACAGGCTTGAGCGCAAGCATTCACCAAATCTAGACAGTTTGAGTGACACGGTGGCGCCGAACACATATTTAGGAGCTGGCGATGGAGCGCGAGTACGACATTATCGTTTGGGGGGCCAGCGGCTTCACCGGCAGGCTGGTTGTGGACTACATGGCCTCACAACCGGGAGCCAGTAATTTTAAATGGGCGGTGGCCGGGCGCAATGTCAACAAGGTCAGGAGCGTTCTCGGCGACCGGGACATACCCGTCGTGCAAGCCGACAGCCACGACGACGCATCGATTCACGCATTGGCCCAGAAAGCACGCGTCATACTGACCACGGTCGGGCCATACGCCCGGTATGGCTCCAGTCTGGTCGCGGCATGCGCCCAACACGGTACCCACTACTGCGACCTAACCGGCGAAGTGCATTGGATGCGAGACATGATCACCGCGCATCAGGAAACCGCCAAGGCCTCCGGGGCGCGTATTGTGCACACCTGCGGTTTCGACAGCATCCCCTCTGAGCTGGGCGTCTACTTTTTGCAAAGGCATATGCTGGCCACCCACGGAGTACCTGCAAAGCAAATCAAATACCGGCCAATGGCTTTCAGCGGCGGCTTCAGCGGAGGCACCATTGACAGCATGATGGCCATGATGGAATCAGCCAAAGAGGACAAAGGCATTTTCAAACGTCTGGCTGACCCCTATGTGCTCAATGACACCATGCGAGGCCTAGACGGACCCGATCGCATGAGCGCGTATTTCGATGAAGACTTGGACGCTTGGGTCGGCCCCTTCGTCATGGCCAGTGTGAATACCCGCGTGGTTCGCCGCAGCGCAGAGCTGCTGAACGGCATGTACGGTAGCGACTTTCAGTACAACGAGGCCACCCCAACGGGTAAGGGAGCGAAGGGCTTTCTTGGCGCAGCAGGCGTTGGCCTTGGTAGTGGTGCTTTTGCGGGTATGGCCAGCTTTGGCCCAACCCGCAGCCTACTGCAGCGGTTTTTACCCAAGCCCGGCGAAGGCCCTACCGAGGAAGCCATCAACAACGGCTACTACGATATCGAGCTGTTCGGCCAGCACCCAACGGACGCTAGCAAAAATGCTCGCGTTCGCGTCAAGGGCGATAAAGACCCGGGCTATGGCTCGACGTCAAAAATGATCGCAGAAAGCGCCTTTGCACTGGCCCAGGACGACCTGCCGGTCGGCGGTGGGTTTTGGACACCGGCCTCGGCCATGGGCGATGCATTGTTGCAACGTCTGCCGCAAAGCGCGGGCGTAACCTTTGAGGTCATCGAAGGCTGATCACAGCCAACGCCGCCTACACCACGCAAAGCCAGAGACAACCTGGCTTTTTGCGGAGCCTTACCCGTTTCCAGCCTCGCGCACTTGTCAACATTTGAGCAAAACTATAAGTAGGGTTCTCTAAGCGTTTGGGTCTTCCCGCTATGTCTGTTTATCTAACCCTCAAGCTGTTTCACATCATTTTCGCCGCGGTCACCTTTTTGGGCTTCGCCGCGCGAGGTTATTGGATGATCGTGGCATCCGATTTGCTTGACCACAGGGTGACCCGAATCGCACCCCACATCATCGACACACTGTTTCTTGCCTCCGGCATTGGGATGTTGCTTGCGATCTCGCTAAACCCATTAGCTCAACCTTGGTTGCTCGCCAAATTTGGCGGCCTAATCTTATATGTGTTGCTTGGCACCGTGGCAATCAAACGCGGATCAAACCGAAACATTCGCATCGGCGCATTCATCGCTGCCCTCGCCACATTTGCTTACATCGTCGGCGTAGGTCTGACCCGATCCACTCTGAGTTGGACCGCATACCTCAGAGGATAGCGACACCAAGACAGACGATAGGAAACCGGGAACACGGCCCAGACACAAAAAAGCCAGGACATCGCCTGGCTTCTTGCTCTTCTGACTCTCTGCCTAAATCAGCTCTTCCGGCTCATTCACGCGATAATTGAGGTCATAGCGTGATACCGGCAATTGTCGAATCCGAGTTCCCGTTGCTTGGTATATCGCGTTG
>JAACDS010000275.1 GCA_009936895.1 Pseudomonadota bacterium | reverse complement strand
GCGTCAAACAAGGGCTGGATAACGCCCCGGCAAGCGCCGCCAGCACCCAAGATCAGCGCATTCAAACCACCGAGAGCCTCGCCGTAACGGATTTGAATGTCGCGGACCATGCCCACACCGTCGGTGTTGTAGCCGACGACGTTACCGTCTTGCAAAGCTAGTGTATTAACGGCGCCAGCCGCTGCAGCCAGGGGGTCAAGTCGATCCGCGAATTCGCAGGCGTCGCGCTTAAAAGGAACCGTCACGTTCAGGCCAGTACCCCCTTGTTGTTGGAAAAAAGCTGCCGCGCCACCTCCAAAGTCATCCCGATCGAATAAGTAACGCTCGTAGACAATGTCGTGGCCCAGCGAGACAGCAAAAGCTTGATGAATGTCTGGCGACAGAGAATGAGCAATAGGATTTCCTGCCACTCCCAACCGATGCGCAGACTGACTCATCGCGATGCCTCTCTTACCACTGTACCGTCTAAGTCAATAATGGCACTGGCGCCGGTATAACCGGCGGTCTGTCCAGGCACCACCAAATCCACTTCGGTATCGAACAGAGCCTGTGCTTGGGCGTACTGCAGTACCGGCAGCTCACCAGCTCGGTTCAACGACGTGGACACTATTGGGCCGCCAAAGGCCGCTGCAATCTCACGAGCCTGGCTATGATCGGGTACGCGACACGCGACCGTTCGATACTGTCCCCGTATCGATTGCGGGTAGGCATCGCCTGGCAATAGCCAAGTGACGTGGCCGGGCCAGCTGGCCTCGACTCGAGCGCGCGCATCGGGTTCCATTGCGTTCATCGCATTTTCGAACGCATGAGAGGATGCGCCAATGAGAAGCATGCCCTTGGCGGCCTCACGTCCTTTTATCGTCAAAATACGATCCACCGCTTCGCGGTTAAACGGGTCACAGGCAAGACCCCATACGCCTTCTGTTGCGTGAGCAATGACGCCACCTGCCTTGAGACAGACAGCGGCATTGACCACATCTGTCACGACTTTAGCGAAGCTTGAACCGACTCATTTTGAGCCTCTACTTTGGCCCGATTATCGCTGCGATCTTGAACCACCGTCTGATGCAGGGCGTCATCGGCTACCGCGAGGATTTGCGCAGCCAGGTAAGCAGCGTTCTTCGCTCCTGCCTTGCCCACGGCTACGGTCGCCACTGGAATCCCGCCCGGCATCTGCACGGTGGAAAGCAAGGCGTCGAAACCTTGCAGCGGCCCACTATCGATGGGCACACCGATAACCGGACGCTGGGTGTGGGCTGCAACGGCACCCGCCAAGTGAGCGGCCATACCAGCAGCACAGATGAAGACCCGACAGCCACGGTCTTCCGCGTCTTGGACATAGGTTTGAGTACCCGCTGGCGTTCGGTGAGCGCTTGTCACCTTGACTTCGTAACGTATACCCAATGTATCCAACATTGACGTTGTTGACTGCATGACAGGCCAATCCGACTCAGATCCCATTAAAACGGCAACCCAGCTCATCTCTTTCTCCGGCGGTGTTAAAGCAGGCGAATATACCCGTCAGGCCCGTGTCGGACAAACCCGGAAAGCTGTAATTCCATCAAACATTGGCTCACCGGCTGTGGATCTCGACCAATCAGCACGGCAATTTCATCCAATTGTCGCGGCTCCGCTGCAATAGCCTCAAGGATCTGAGCCGACGTCTCACTCGGCGGCGGGGCCGAATTTTCGATGGCCGGCTGACCGGTAGCGAGAGCCGGCTCTGGCAGACCGCCCATTTCCTCGGCAATCTCCTCCACGCAAGTTACCAAGGCTGCCCCCTGGCGAATCATACGGTGACAGCCTGCGCTCAAAGGGCTGAGGGCCGGCCCGGGCACCGCGCACAGGTCTCTTCCTTGTTCTAGCGCCAAGCGCGCGGTAATCAAGGAGCCACTTTTCACCCCCGCTTCAACCAATACCGTCAATTCAGACAACCCGCTGATGAGTCTATTGCGCTCGGGAAATTGATACGGCCTAGGTCCCATCCCCGGCGGATACTCCGACATCAGCAGCCCGCCCGCCCTGAGAATGGCCTTGGCCAATCCACGATTCTGTTTTGGGTACAGGTGGCCAAAACCCGAACCCAACACCGCGACGGTTTTGCCACCGGATACCGTCAACGCGCCACGATGCGCCGCAGCATCAATACCTAAAGCCAGACCGCTAACCACCGTACAACCACGCACCG
>JAACDS010000274.1 GCA_009936895.1 Pseudomonadota bacterium | reverse complement strand
AGCCAAACCGCGGAGCAGACGAACGGTGCAGATGCCGCTGATCTATCGGCCAGCTACCGGCTGTTAGAAGGGGTCACCATGGGCACCTACTATCGGGTGCAGTATCGCCAAACCGAACCGTGTGCCGTGGCCAAGAACGAAGTCGATCGCCTGCTGGTGTCTTTCAACCAAAGTTTGTCTACCTACATCCCCAGTTCTGAAATCAGTGTGTTTAATCAGACGGGGGCTGAGACCTGGGTGCCACTGTCACCTCGCTTCAGCGGTGTGTTGCAGGCTGCGCAGCAGATTTGGCGGGAAAGTGGGGGGGCATTCGATGTCACCATTGGTCCCTTGGTGAACCTGTGGGGCTTTGGTCCTGCGGAGTTGGTGGAGCTGCCGTCCATTGAGAGTCACCGCCAAGCCGCCCGTTGGGTCGGTATGCAGCAGCTGCAGTTTGATTGGGCCAACAGCGCGGCACTAAAACAGATCGACGAAGTGTATGTGGACTTATCCGCACTGGCCAAGGGCTTGGGTGTGGACGAAGTGGCGGATTATCTGGTGGCCTCGAACTGTGCTGACTTTATGGTGGATATCGGCGGTGAGATGCGCACCTTGGGCAGCAGTCCCTCGGGAAGACTGTGGCGTATTGGGGTTGAGCGGCCAGTGCCGGGTCAGCGGGGATTGATACAAAAGGTGTTGGCGGTATCAGGCCAGGGTATTGCGACCTCGGGCGACTACCGAAATTTTCGTCAGGTAGAGGGTGTTCGGGTCGATCATGTCATCGATCCGCGCAGCGGGCGTCCGGCGGACAACCGCGTGGCGTCGGTCACCGTGATCCATCCTCAGGCCCAATTTGCCGATGCTTACGCCACGACCATTATGGTGCTGGGAGTTGACGATGGCATGGCCTTGGCTGAGCGACTAAAACTTCCGGTACTGATTATTGAGAAAAACGCTGATGACACTTTTGTTGAACGCTATACTGCCCCCATGCGCGCCTTTTTTGTCGCGCCCTCGGAGTAAACTATGGATACCATAATTGTCGCTTTTTTCGTCATGCTGGGCTTGGTTACGGCGATGGCCGTTGGCGTAATCTTTGGCCGCAAACCCATCGCGGGCAGCTGTGGCGGCATGAAAGCGCTTGGCATGGAAATGGACTGTGAGGTCTGCGGGGGTGACCCGGAATACTGCGAAAAATCCCCCTTCGTCTCCACGCCAGCCGCCAGTCAAACCGCTCAGGATGATCTGGCTCAACGCGTCGGCAAGTAGCCGACGCTAACCGCTGAAACATGCGGGCTAATCTCACCACGTTTATGGCTCTGCGTTACGCGCTGGGCCGTTTTGGCGGAGCGCGGCGAAACGGTGCGACCGGCGCAACATCGGTCGGTTCACTGGCGCTGGCGGGTCTGATCATCAGTATTGCCGTGTTGGTCTTCGTGATGTCGGTTGTGAACGGATTTGAGCGCGAGCTGCGCGAGCGTTTGTTGAACGTGCTGCCCCACGTAACCGCTACGGCTCAGCGGGGTATGCCCATCACAGAATTGGGCGACTTAACGGTGTTGGCCAACAACAGCGGTCTGGTGGCGTTGGCTCCCATTGTACGCAGCAGTGGGTTGATCGCCGCCAACGGTGCAGTGCGCGCTACTCAAATTACTGGCATCGATGATGCCTATGCCAGCGTCAGCGCGCTGGATGATTTCATGGTGTCCGGACAACTCGCAGACATTCACCGCTCAAAATTTGGGCTGGTCTTGGGCGGTCGGCTGGCGGATCAATTGAATCTTCAGGTTGGTGACGATGCGGTGCTGCTGCTGCCGGATCAGCGGGTGAGCATCGCTGGTGCGCTGCCTCGCCAAAAGCGTTTTTCTGTCGTGGGGATTTTTCGTAGTCAGTCGCAACTCGACAGCAGCGGTATTTTTATCAGTCTAGACGATGCCCAACGTCTGCTGCGCCTGCCCGGTCGGGTGCACGGAGTGCAGGGGCGTCTACAGGATTTGTTTGCCAGTGGCAGCGCGAGTCAATACCTCTACCAACGCTTTGCCGCAAGCGATCTGCGGGTTCGCTCTTGGATGGCCGAATTTGGGACGCTGTACCAAGCCATCTCTGTGCAAAAAGCCACCTTGTTTTTGCTCTTTTCCCTTCTCATCGCCGTCGCGGCCTTTAACTTGGTGTCTGGTTTAATCATGATTGTTGAGCAGCGGCGCGGAGACATCGCGATTCGGCGCAGCATGGGGGCCAGTCGTCTTCAGGTGCTGGCCTTGTTCTGTATGCTGGGTACGTTGCTGGGCATGGTGGGAACCTTCGCCGGTGTGGCTGCGGGACTGGGCCTAGGCTGGTTGTTGCCCGCGCTGGTCAACGGCGCCTCTGCACTGTTCCAGTACGATTTGATGTCTCAATATTTTATTTCTTATTTGCCCGTGCAGGTATTGCTCCAGGACGTGCTGATGATCAGCGCCTTGTCCATTGGCGCTACGCTGTTGGCGAGCCTGTATCCTGCATGGCGCGCCATGGGTCTGATGCCCAGCCGAGTACTCGCTAATGAATGAATCCACGATCATATTGAACGCCAAGGGCGTCGAAAAACGTTTTACGCAGGGTGACGCATCCATCGAGGTGCTCGACGGTGTTGATCTGTCGTTAGCGGCAGGGGAGCGTGTTGCCATCGTGGGTCGTTCGGG
This sequence comes from Pseudomonadota bacterium, assembly GCA_009936895.1. Taxonomy (GTDB): domain Bacteria; phylum Pseudomonadota; class Gammaproteobacteria; order Pseudomonadales; family Azotimanducaceae; genus UBA4421. The sequence continues at coordinate 12,501 of JAACDS010000274.1, read as the reverse complement.
CTCCGGCAAGAGCAGCTTGCTGCACGTGTTGGCGGGGCTGGACGATGTGAATCGGGGGCAGATAACCCTAGCCGAAGAACCAATGGCTCCCGCCAGTAACGACGCCAGAACCGCACTCAGACGAAAGCATATGGGCTTTGTCTACCAGCATCATCATTTGCTACCGGAATTTTCGGCGCTGGAAAATGTCGCTCTGCCGTTGCGTCTCAACGGCGCGTCTCAACCTATCGCGGAACAACAAAGCCAGGAGCTGTTAAGCCGAATTGGCTTGGGTGACCGCTTGCAGCATCTGCCCAGTGAATTGTCCGGCGGTGAGCGTCAGCGAGTGGCCGTGGCTCGGGCTTTAATCCACCAACCCAAGCTCGTGTTGGCGGACGAACCTACAGGCAATCTCGATACCGCCAGTGCGGCTGAATTGATGGCGCTTATGGTGGAGTTGAGCGAGTCCAAGGCTGTGGCATTTTTGGTGGTCACCCACGATCCTTCCATGCTGTACCAGTTCGATCGTGTGCTGACGTTAGTGGATGGCAAGCTGCAGGCGATTTCCGCGCATGACGATGCCTAGCCTGATCCCAGACACAGACACAGACGCGAATGGCATGCACTTTGGGCTGATCGCTCGAATGGCGGGACGCATGCTGCTGCACGGCGCGAATGGTTTCGCTCGGTTTGTGACCTGGGTATCGCTGATTGGGCTTGTGCTTGGTGTCGGCATACTGACCTTGGTGGTCAATGTGATGAATGGCTTCGATCACGAACTGCGTCAACGCCTGTTGGGCAGTATTCCCCATGTGTCCATCGCCCAGACTCCGTTGTCGCCGCCGCTTCAGGCAGCGCTAGCGTCCGATCCTCGGGTACAAACTCTAGGCAAGTATTATCAGGGCTTTGGCGTGGTGGCCGCGGGTGCAAGAACCCAGCCTGTGAGCGTTATTGGTTTTGCGGGCGAGGAACTGGCCACCATGGACGCCATTGCCTCAGTGATGCAGCGCGGTGAGCTCGCTAACCTGCAGGGAACGGCTAATCCGGTGGTCATGGGCGAACCCTTGGCCCGTTACCAAGGGCTTTCCTTGGGTGATCCGGTGATGATCGGGGTGACGGTGGGACGGGGCGATAGCGTGACCTTGCGCTGGCTCAGGCTGAATCTGGTAGGCACCTTCGAGATGGGTGCGGAAACTGATTACAGCATGGTGCTTGTGAATCTTGATGGTCACACCGATACCTACTGGAGCGAGTTGGGGCAGGTAGGCACTCGGGTGATGCTGAACAATCCGATGCAGGCGGGTGTCTTCGGTCGTTGGCTTCGCGAACTGGAACCGGCTGTTTCTGTGGATACTTGGGAAGACGTGTATGGCGAACTGTTTCAAGCGGTTCGCATGGAGAAGACTATGATGTTTGTCTTGCTATTACTGGTGGTCGCCATTGCGGGTTTCAATATTATCGCTGGGCAATCAATGATGGTGCATGACAAACGTGCCCAGATCGCCATGCTGCGAACGCTTGGGGCTGATCGCCGGTTTGTTCTGTCTCTGTTCTTGTCTCAAGGGGCGGTGGTTGCGGTATTCGGAACAGCTGCCGGCCTCGGTCTGGGGATGCTGCTGACCGTTTTCGTGAACGACGTTGTGGATGTTCTTGGAGCCGTCAGTGGTCAGCACCTGCTTGACGGTTCGTATTTCGTGTCGGTACCCACACAGATCGTGTCGTCAGATGTGCTGATTATTGCCGTGCTCAGCTCGGGGATTGCGTTGCTGCCGGCTTGGCTGCCAGCCCGGCGGGCCAGTCAGCTCAATCCCGCGCAATTTCTGCACTGATCGGTCGAGATACTCGGACCAAATCAATCGTTTGAGGTCGTTGCTCGGTTTGCCCGTTCTCGACGGCGTTTGCGCCATCGTCGCATGACACGATTGCGCCAAATGAAGTAGGTGGCAGTGAATCCGACGCTGCCGCTGATCAGCCCGCAAAAGAAAGCCCCGACCACGAGGGGTTTGCTGATCGCAAAAAAGTTCGCAAACAGCCATTGTAGGGTGATTTCCACTTCCAGATCCGCAGCATCGATACCCAAAATCCAAGCCCCAAATCGGTAAGCGGCATAAAACATGGGTGGGATCGTGATGGGGTTGGTGATCCAAACCAGTGCTACGGATAGGGGCAAGTTCACCCGCGTCACAATGGCAATCAAGGCCGCTAGCAGCATTTGGGACGGCACAGGAATGAAGGCTGAGAAAAGACCGACAAAGGCCGCTCCAGAAACCGAGCGCCGATTGAAGTGCCAAAGCTCCGAGCGATTAAGCCAATGAGCCACAGGCCGCAGGGCGCTTAACTCGCGCAAACTGTCGCGATTCGGGATTAATTTACGCCATCGGTCTCTCATGATGTTTTTTTAATGCTTGCCGTTGTTCGCTTCAAATGTTTCATGTCACGCGTCTATCCGTGTTTCAACCATTGCCCCTTACAGACGAGCTGTCTGAGCGGACGTATTGACCCGGTCCCGTCCAGTACTGAGCTCTTGTCGTGGTGCATGGTGGTGCGCGTTACTGCTCTTCGTCGGTTTAGTCGCGGGATTGGCTTGGCACCGAGCGGAGACACGGATCATACCGGAATGTGCGACGGGTGTTGATTTAGCGATCAACGGGCAGATTTTGGCCGCCGATCGTAAACCCACCGGCGCGTGGTCGTTGGATGTGCGAGTGATGGGAGATGACCAGCGCCAGACACTGAAGAGTCCGTCGAACCGGGGGTGTCAGAGCTTGCTGGCCAAGACCTTGGTGGGCAAGAGACTATTGGTTCTATGGCGTGCCCAAGACCCGATTCAGGTGGGTGAACGGTGGTTGTTCACACTGAAGTTGCGGGTGCCTTGGGGGGCTGCGAATCCGGGAGGCTTTGATTACCGGCGTTGGCTGCTGGCCAGTGGCTATTCCGGGACGGGTTACGTCAAAAAGGGTAAAAGGCTGCTCGCACCGGACACTGTGCCATTCAGGCCGCGCTGGGTAGCCTATATCCGCGATTTGCTCGAGCGGCAGGGGCTGGTTCACTCAAGCACACTGTTGGCTCTGGTGACCGGTAATGGCAGTGCCGTGGATAGCGATACATGGGATCGCTACCGGCGGACCGGAGCAATCCATTTGTTGGTGGTTTCTGGCCTGCATGTTTCGGTGCTGGCGGTTGTTCTGTTTGCCAGCGTTGGCTATCCGCTGCGCTTAATCAGCGTTGGCAAGGCGAGGGGTTATGCGCAATTGATCAGCGCCTTGGTCGTTTGCCTCTGCGCCGTATGGTTTGCGTGGTTTACTGGTGCGGGTTCGCCGGTAATGCGCGTGGCGGGCATGCTGGTTTGCCTGCTTGCCTTGCGACTGGTGGGGCATCGTGTGTCGTTTTGGCGGGTGTTGATCGTTACCCTAGTGGTATCGACACTGATTTTGCCGCTACAGGTATTTCACGCGGGGTTTTGGCTGTCCTATGGTGCCGTGGCCGCCTTGGTGGGCTTTTTTTCTGCGAGGCATCCAGCCGGGGGCGCTGTGTCCGCTCTGGTGCAGGCGCAAATCGTGCTGTCGCTCGGGCTACCGCCTCTGCTGGTACTGCTGCTGGGCGAGGCATCCTTGCTGTCCATGCCCGCAAATTTTGTGACTGTGCCCATCGTCACCCTGGTGACCGTACCGATGCTGTTTTGTGGTGTGGCCCTCGGTTTGCTGCCGCACTGGTTGTCAGTGTCTTCTGTCATATCGTCCCTGTCGGCACTGACGTTGCAGGTGGCCGACTTCATCTTGGCGCTGGTGGACGTGTTGCTGACCGCGTTGCTTCACAGTGTGCCGCAGCACAGTGCCAGCGTGGGCTATGTGGGCGTCTGGACAGCGATGGCTGCCTTGGCCGGTGGTGTTTCCCTGTTGATGCCGCTGTCGGTCTATGCGCGTGTTGGGTTGCTGTGTGCGATCGTCCCGCTTGGATTGCAGGCGACTCAGGATGTCCGCTTTGGTGAGGTCTGCGTGCGGGTTGTCGATGTTGGGCAGGGCAGCGCGGCAGTGATCGATACTGCCGGGCATCGTTTACTGGTAGATACCGGGCCTCGTTTCGGTGCGGGTGATGTGGGCCGCTCGCATATCCTGCCCGTACTCAGGTCGACTGGTCCTCATGATCTGGACTTACTCTTACTTAGCCACACGGATTTGGATCATGCGGGAGGCATGGTCTTCTTCCGGTCTTATTTTGATGCGGTGCCGGTTATCGGCCCGGACAGTTGCGCTCATGGACACTCGTGGCGGTGGGATGGGGTACGATTTACAACCTTGCAGGCCGTCGGACTGACCACGGATAACGACCGTTCTTGCACGTTGCTGTTGGAGACAGAACGCCATGCCGCCTACCTGAGTGGTGACATTTCCGCGCTTGCCGAACACACGTTGCTAAGCCACCTGCCGACCAATGTCACGTTTCTGCTTGCGCCTCATCACGGCAGTGCCAGTTCGTCCTCGATGCCCTTCGTGCGCCATGTCGCGCCTGAGGTGGTGGCGTACAGTGCAGGCAGAAACAATCACTACGGTCACCCGCACCCGCGCGTGGTTCGACGCTATGCATGGGAGGAAACCCGCCAGCTAAACACGGCTGTGCACGGTGCGATTGAGTGGTGCTCGTCACGGCCGGAGGGTGTCCGCTTTCAACGCCAAAGGGATTGATCTTTCCACCGAGTGGATAGCCTGAGGTCAGAGTCCGGTTACCTGATCGTCACCATGGCGGCGTCCGCGCGGCGCACCATTCGATGCAGCGAATCGATCAGTTCGTCTTGTTCAACCGTGGTCAGAAACGAGCCGATTTCAAATCGATCGCCCCGGTGCACTAGGGCGACGGTTTTGCGGTACCAAGGGTGAATGGCCTGATTGATGTGAATTTTGGTGAAAAAGCGCTCCCAGACTTCGGTGCGATCGGGTCCGTCAATGCCGGTTTCCAGACGAATTTCGTCGGCGCTAAAGACGATGACTTCCTGCAGGCTGGACCGTCGTAAACACCGCCACAGGCAGTAGCTGAGAAATGCCATTTCCAGTCCGGTAAAGGGTAAGACCAGCCAGTAGCCAAAAAACATAAAGGTCAGGGCAATCCCGAAAGAGATCAGCATCATAAAGGCGAGAAAGTATTTCAGCGCCTGCCAGCTCAGAGAATTATTGGGCTGCAAGACGATTTGGCCAACGGTTTGGCTCGGCGCTTCATCGATCTCGCGATCGGCGTCAAAGTACTCGCAGCGGATCATGTGATGATGGTTTCCTCGGTTCGGGTCGCAAGCGCAGAGCCCTATTCGCCATAGCGACGCTTGAAAAATTCTATATCAGTCGCCACTGATGGAACCAGAAGACAAGTGAAAGACGTGTCAACCGCAACCAGCAGTGAGCTTTTGGCTAGCTTTTTGGGAGGTTTTCTTATGACATCGAAGCAGTTAACCCAGCGAGTAGAAGAGGCATTGGCGGCCGCGCAGAGCCACGCGGTGTCATTGAGTAATGCGAGGCTGGGACCGGCGCATGTTGCCTTGGCCATGGCGCAGGCTGATCAGTCGCTGCTGTGTCAACTGGCCACATCAGACGGTGCGGATATCTCAGCGTTGCGTGCTTCGTTAGCCCGTGTCGTGAGTGATTTGCCAACGCTGGGTTCACCGAGTGATCAGCTGTCGGCCAGTGCAGAATTACAGGCGTTGCTGGGCCTAGCTCAGAAACTGGCCGATAAGGCGGGCGATGACTTTATTGCCGAGGACTGGGTGGTGCTGGGGTTTTTTCAGGATCAGAGCGTTGCTGCAAGCCTGGCAGCAGCGGGTTTCGGTCAGCAGACCGCCTCGGCATTCATTGAGTCGCAAAGACAGGGTAGAACAGTGGAACAAAAGAACGACGAAGAAATGCGCAACGCGCTGGAAAAATACACCCAAGATCTCACGGTTCTGGCTGAACAGGGAAAGCTAGATCCGGTCATCGGTCGGGACGAAGAAATTCGGCGTACCGTGCAGGTGTTGCAGCGTCGTACCAAAAACAATCCGGTGCTGATTGGCGAGCCGGGTGTGGGTAAGACAGCCATCGTGGAAGGGTTAGCCCAGCGCATCATTAATGGTGAGGTGGCCGACAGCCTGAAAGACAAGCGCGTGTTGTCGTTGGACCTGGGTGCGTTGATTGCCGGCGCCAAGTACCGGGGCGAATTCGAGGAGCGACTCAAGGCAGTGCTGAATGATCTGGCCAAACAAGAAGGCAATATCATTCTCTTCATTGATGAGCTGCACACCATGGTGGGGGCCGGCAAGGCGGATGGCGCGATGGATGCGGGTAATATGCTCAAGCCCGCCCTGGCCCGCGGAGAGCTGCACTGTGTTGGAGCGACCACGTTGGACGAGTATCGGCAGTACATCGAGAAAGATGCCGCGCTGGAACGACGTTTCCAAAAGGTTCAGGTCGATCAACCGGATTTACAGGATACGGTCGCTATTCTGCGCGGTCTGAAAGAACGCTATGAAGTGCACCATGGTGTGGATATCACGGATCCGGCCATTGTCGCTGCGGCCAATTTGTCGCACCGATACATTACCGACCGGCAACTGCCGGACAAAGCCATTGATCTGATTGACGAGGCCGCAAGCCGGATTCGTTTGGAAATGGATTCGAAGCCGGAAAGCATGGATGTGCTGGATCGTCGACTGATGCAGTTGAAGATGGAGGTTGAAGCGCTCAAGAAAGAAAGTGATGACGCCAGCAAAAAACGCCTGGACGACCTGCGCGGCGAAATAAGAGATATTGAAAAAGAATATGCCGCGCTGGACAAAATCTGGGAATCTGAAAAGCAGGCGCTCAAAGGGTCGCAAGACACCAAGGAAGAGTTGGAGGCGGCCCGGCTCCAGTTCGAAGCAGCCAGACGTGAAAGCGACCTGACCCGCATGTCCGAGCTACAGTACGGCGTCATCCCCGATCTAGAGAAGCGTCTGGCACAGCAGACCGCCAGTGCCGACACTGGCGCGCCAGAAGAGGGGAGTGAGCCCCGGTTGCTGCGCAACAAGGTGACGGCAGAAGAGATCGCCGAGGTGGTGGGTAAATGGACGGGCATTCCTGTCGCTCGCTTGCTGTCCCAGGAGAAAGAGCGCTTGTTGCAGCTCGAGCAGGCGCTGGGGGAAAAAGTCATCGGCCAGTCTGAACCTATTGCCGCCGTGAGTCAGGCGGTTCGGCGGGCTCGCGCCGGGCTGTCTGACCCCAGCAAACCTAACGGGTCTTTTATGTTTCTTGGTCCTACCGGCGTCGGTAAGACCGAGCTGTGTAAGGCCTTGGCCGAGGTGCTCTTTGACAGCGCCGACGCGATGATCCGAGTAGACATGTCCGAATTCATGGAAAAACACTCGGTAGCCCGCTTGATCGGAGCGCCCCCGGGCTATGTTGGCTATGAAGAGGGGGGCTATTTGACCGAGGCCGTGCGCCGCAAGCCCTATTCATTGATTTTGTTGGACGAAGTGGAGAAGGCCCACAACGATGTCTTCAATATTTTGCTGCAGGTTCTTGACGATGGGCGTTTGACCGATGGCCATGGCCGAACCGTAGACTTTAGCAACTGTGTGCTGGTGATGACGTCTAATCTTGGTTCCGAGGCCATTCAGGCCTTTACCCAAGATGGCGCGGACAGCGACAACGTCGAGGCGTTTAATCAGCGGCTCAACGACATGGTGATGGGCATCGTGGCACAACATTTCCGACCCGAGTTTATCAACCGCGTTGACGATGTGGTGGTGTTCAAACCCCTGAGTTCCGAGCACATTCAGCACATCGCGCAGCTGCAGCTCGGCCTGTTGAACCAACGTCTAGCCGAACAAGAGCTAAGTCTGACGCTCAGTGACCAAGCCATGCAGGCAGTATGCGAGGCGGGCTACGACCCAGTCTACGGAGCCCGACCGCTCAAGCGCGCGCTGCAACGCTTGGTGGAAAACCCGCTCGCTCAGGCCTTATTGGGTGAAGGTTTCGAATCCGGCAGCGCGCTGTACGGCGATTGGCAGGAGGATCGGCTGGTCGTATCTGTTGCTGAAAAGTAGTTGTATAAACATACAGTAGTTGGTATTTATACAGTATGGAAAAGCACGATACACACCAGTCTGACGCTCAACAGCCGCTTGAGCTCGGTTTAGCAGTCGATTCATCGCCGGTATCTCAGCCCAAGAACGCCAAGGTGCCCCGTGACGCACCGGTCGTCAGTGATGCCGAAAGCCATGGGCGCGAGGTGAACAAGTTGACCAAGGCATTGCGCAAGGGGGGCAGAGGGTCTCGGCGCAGACCCGACAAGGCGACCACCCAAAAAAGCCTGTGGCTACCCAGCGAAGCCAACGACCAAAAACAAAACCGCAGAGAAGTGGGGTTGCAGGTATGTCGACATTTGGTGGCCGCGCTTCGGCTGCAGCATCAACAAGAGCTTTCCGAGCGAGAAGCATCCAACGCCTCAGATGTCCAGCGATCAGCCTAAACACACGGCAAACGCACCCGAAAAACAGCCGCTAAAAGCGCTCGGTAGTCGCAAGCCAATACTGCTATTCAGGCCCTAACCCCGTTATGATGCGTCATTGATCAGGCGTGCCTAGGGGATAGTATGTCAACAGCGGTAGAATTGGCTTTGAATGCGGTGATCGGTCGTCCGACCGAAGCGATGATGCTGGATAAACCTCTGAGTGTTGATGAATTGCCAACACCGGCCTTGGTGCTAGATCGAGAGATCATGACCGCCAATATTCAGACCATGTCCCAGCATCTGGCCAAGCACGGCAAGGGATTTCGCCCGCATGCTAAAACGCACAAATGCCCCACAATAGCCCGCCTGCAAATGCAGGCAGGTGCGGTGGGAATCTGTACTGCTAAGGTCAGCGAAGCGGCCGTCATGGTGCATGCAGGCATCGAAAGCGTACTGATTACCTCGCCGGTTTCGACGCCGTATAAGGCCAGTGCCGTGAACGCGATCCTCGGCCCGAATATCACTTTGTTGTTGGTGGTTGATTCAATGGAGGGCTTCACAGCGCTGGCATCAGAGATTGACGACGACAAGCGTGTTGGCATCTTGCTGGATCTTGACGTGTCGATGGGCAGAACAGGAATACGCGATGACGCGCTGTTTTTACGTTTGTTAGAGGCAGTGCATGGCGATGACCGCTTTTACTTTGCCGGTGTCCAGCACTACGCGGGCCATATCATGCACATCCCGGAGTTTGAGAAACGCCGTGAAAAGTCCCTCCGATCTTGGGGTCGCTTGGCAAGTAAATTCGAGTTGCTTGAACAGCAAGGTATCACTGCAGGTATCGTAACCGGAGGCGGCACAGGTACCTTTGATATAGACGTGACCCTTGATCCGCTGACGGATATACAGGTGGGCAGCTACATCTTCATGGACGAAGAGTATCGCCAGGTCGCAGGGCCTAGCTCAGACCGTTTTCAGGGATTCGATCTGGCGTTGACCGTGGCTTGTACGGCGATCAGTCAGCCGCAGAATGCGACCATTACCGTTGATGGCGGCTACAAAGCGTTTGCCTCAGACAGCGTTAATCCCGTGTGCGACGCGCTACCGGATCTGCAGTTTCGATTTGCCGGCGATGAACACGGTGTGCTGATTCTGCCTGAGCGCGCCGAAAATTCCGGGGACAATGAAATTTCGCTAGTGCGGCTCGGTCAAGTGTTGGAATTCGCCGTTCCGCATTGTGATCCCACGGTCAACTTGCACGATCACTATTGGATACGCGAAGCCGATGGCATGATTCACAGTCTCTGGCCCATATCGGCACGAGGCTGCTCGTGGTAGCGGAAGAATTCGCAAGGCCTTTTGAATGCTAGAAATTTTTCAAGACGGTGGCCTTCTGATGCTGCCTATCGCGTTTTGCAGCGTCATCGCCGTGGCGATTTGCCTCGAACGTTGGTGGTCGCTGCGCCGAGCTCAGGTCCTGCCGGAACCACTTTTGGCGCGTATGGGTGATACCTCCGGTTGGCCCAGCAGCAGTACCGCGCTGAACGAGTTGGGCGAAACCAGCCAATTAGGTTATGTATTGGCCGTGGGGTTGGCCAATATCGCGCAGCCTAAGGAGGAATTCCAGAAGGCACGACAAACTGCGTTAGACATTACGGCACACAGTCTTGAACGTCATTTGACCGGACTTGGCGTGGTGGCATCGATTTGTCCGCTTCTGGGCATTCTTGGCACGGTGGTTGGACTGATCGAGGTGTTTGATCAACTGTTCGCTGCCGGCCAGACCGACTCGCAATTGCTGGCAGGCGGTATTTCCACCGCGCTGATCACCACGGCAGCGGGACTATCGGTAGCCATTCCAGCCTTGGTTTGTCATCGCGCACTGCTGCGCCATGTAGACGCACTCTTGCTCGAGATCGAGGCGGTGAGTGATCGGTTTTTTGACCAAATGAGAAAGGACGCTTAGGTGGCACGGGTGAGAGCGGCGCGGCGCGAACCCGGAATCGAAATAACGCCGCTGATTGATGTGGTGTTCTTACTGCTGATTTTTTTTATGGTGTCTGCGAACTTTGTGCAAAACCGAGTCATCGATGTGTCATTACCAGAATCCCATAGCGCGTTGGCGGGCAGTGGCGAGACCTTGCAGATCACCGTTACCGCCGCTGGTGACTACTGGGTAGCCGGTCAGCGCGTTGGCAGAGATATCGAATCTCTGGTGTCTGCGGTTAAACACCAAGCCCAGATGCTGACCCCCGATCAGCTCGCAAAGCAGTCGGTAGACGTTCGAGCGGACGCCGATGCAACGCATCAGTCGGTGATACGCGTGTTAGACGCTTGTGCCACTGCTGGATTTGTTCAGGTGAGCCTAGCCACCGCCATGTCTGGGCGGATGTCTGAGTTCGCACCGTCCCCTAATTCTGATCCCAACCAATAACCGGAGCCGGTCATGGCTGAAGACGCGAAAAGCAAATCAGACTGGTCGATCTATCGTCGGCTGCTGGGATACGTGGGGCACTATTGGCCACTGCTGATCGTCGCCTTTATTGGATTTATTACGGCAGCGGCAGCGGAAGGGTACTTTGTGACCTTGTTTGGTAACTTGATAGACGGTTGGGACGATGCCCAAGTCCGGGCGGCGGCGACCATTCCCATTATGATGGCAGTGGTGACCGTGATGCGTGCCTTGGGGGCGATTATTGGCGAAGCCGCCATGTCTCGAGTGTCCTTTGGCGTGGTCTACGATCTGCGCGAACAGCTGTTTGGCCACATTTTAAAGTCCCCCAGCAGCTATTTTGACGGCGCAACCCAGGGCCACATTGTTTCGCAGATCACTTTTACCGTGACCCAGCTGCGCGATACGGGCACGGATGCCCTCAGAGCACTCATTCAAGACGGCCTGAAGGTGTTGGCCTACCTGACTTTTATGTTGCTGATCGATTGGCGACTGACGATGTTGTTCATCGCCATGGCCCCGGTTCTGGGTTTGGTCGTGGCTTTCGCCAGTAATCGTTTTCGTCGGATCAGTCGCCGTATTCAGCATTCCATGGGGGATGTGACCCATGTGGTCTCAGAGGTCGCCAGTGGCTATCGAGAGGTCAAGATTTTTGGTGGACAAGAACAGGAGGCAAGCCGCTTTCTGACGGCGAGTAAGGTCAACCGCCAGCAGAACATGAAAATGGTGGTTACCAAGGTGTTCAGTTCCCAGACCAACGAAACCATCATCGCCCTTGGGCTTTGCGGGTTGATCGTGGTGCTGTACAGCCCAGACTTTGGTGTGCAGTTGTCCAGCGGTAAGGCCGTAGAATTCTTGGTGTTAGCGGGAATGCTGGGTCGTCCCATTCGCAAACTTTCGGAAATTAATGCGAAGCTGCAACGTGGCTTTGCGGCGGCAGAAGACATTTTTAAACAGTTGGACTCTGGAATAGAACAGAACAACGGCGTCTTCGAACTCGAACGCGCACGGGGTGAAGTGGCGATTGATGATGTCAGTTTTCGCTACACGCTGGATGGTCCAGACGTTCTGCATGGCGTTACGTTAAACATTGCGCCAGGTCAGACGGTAGCGCTGGTCGGTCGGTCTGGTAGCGGTAAGTCCACGTTAGCCAGCTTGTTGCCTCGATTTTATGACGTGGAGCGCGGTAGCCTCTCGCTGGACGGTACCCCAATCGAGTCCTTTGAACTCGGTAATCTGCGCAAACATATCTCCTTCGTGAGTCAACAAGTCACCTTGTTCAACGATACCCTGCGCAACAATATTGCCTACGGCGACATGGCAGAAGCATCGGACGAAGAGATTAACCAAGCCTTGAAGCGGTCTTATGCCGATGAATTTGTACGCCATTTGCCCGACGGACTGGATACCTTGGTTGGTGACGATGGGGTGCTGTTGTCTGGTGGGCAACGTCAGCGAATAGCCATCGCGCGAGCGCTGTTGAAAGATGCCCCGGTGCTGATAATGGATGAGGCCACATCGGCTTTGGATAACGAATCAGAAAAGTACATTCAGGCTGCGTTGCAAGAGGTCATGGTCGGTCGCACAACCTTGGTGATCGCTCACCGCCTGTCCACGGT
>JAACDS010000273.1 GCA_009936895.1 Pseudomonadota bacterium | reverse complement strand
CATGGTCAGTGTCAGTACGTGGTTATCAAGGGATCGAGTTAAAAAGGCCATGAACACTCCAGTTTTCTTTGAATTGATGCTGCGGCAGCCTCGCCGCATGAGTCGACAATGCTAACGTATTTTGCTCAGCTCTAGTGCCCAAATGGTGAGCGCCGATAGCGAAGCATTTGACCATTGCCCACGCCGCTATGTGCACCAGCCTCTAATGCGATTTGGCCGTTGACGACGACCATGTCGATACCCGCGGCTTCAGTTTTAGGCTCGTCGTAAGTGGCCTGATCAATGACGACGTCGGGCTGAAACAGCAGTAAATCTGCCCAATAACCGGTTTTGATTTCGCCTCGCTCGCCTAGGCCGAAGGTTTTGGCCGATAAAGACGTCATACGCCGAACCGCTTCCGGCAGCGACAGCACGCTGCGTTCCCGCACGTAATGGCCAAGCACACGGGGGAATGTGCCGAATAGGCGTGGATGGGGTTTTCCGCGCAAATCCGGAATGCCATCGCTACCCACCATCATGTCTGCGTGCGCTAAATTGGTCTCGACGTCGGCTTCATCAATGATGAAGTGGATACACAGAGTTCGGTCACCGAAGGGTGCGGTCAGAATTTTAATGACCAGATCCGTCAACGAGATGTTTTCCTCGGTTGCGATGTCCACCAGCATGCGCCCTTCGTAAGCCCGGAACGCTTTGCAGCTGGCGATACGCACCACTTCCGCCAGCTCTTCGCTGACCCGGTCTAGGTTGAAGTATTCGATCATACGACCGCTGCCTGCGGTATACGGGTAGACATCCAAGGTCACCGGTTGGCCCTCGCGTAGGGCTGCGTCCACGCGCTGCAGGGACTCTTTGACCTTGCCCCAATTCCCCTTGCCTGCCGCCTTGTGGTGAGAAATGTGCAGGTGCACCCCGCCGTCCCGTGCGATTTGCAAACTCTCATCCACGGCTTCCAGCAGGCGGTCGCCTTCATTGCGCATGTGTGTGGTGTACAGAGCATCAAAGGGGGCAGCCATTTTAGCCAGTTCGGTGACTTCCTCTGTATCGCTGAATCGACCGGGCCGATAGATCAGACCGCTGGAAAAGCCACAGGCACCCTGCTCCAAAGCGTGGGTCACATGCCCCTGCATTTCGCGCAGTTGGCTATCCGTCGGCGCGCTCTTGCTGTCGCCCATGACCAGTGAGCGAACGGTGTTATGTCCCACCAACATCATGTTATTGATGGCGGGCTGCCGCGCTAACGCCGCTGCATAGTAACCGTCGAGATCCGTGAACTCACCTTCCAGACCGGCCAAAATGCCGCCGCTGGCGGCCACCGAGTCCTTGGTAGGATCCGCGGGGATCGCGGAAAACCCGCAGTTGCCGCTCACCACGGTCGTGACACCTTGGGACAGCTTGAACTCCATGCCCGGATGCCGGAAAAACGCCCCGTCATCGTGGGCGTGGGTATCAATGAGGCCCGGACACAGCACCGCACCGTTGGCGACGACCTCACGACCACCACTGACGAGGCCTTCCGTCACTGTACCCACTTCGTTGATACGTCCGTCTTGGACGCTCACGTCGCCGATCCATTCGGGGCCACCACTGCCATCCAAAATTCTAACCTGCCGAAAAATCAGATCGTTCATCCTTTGCTCCTACTAAAACTCAATGGGATTACAGCCCATAGGCTGTCGGTCGGGTTCGCACCCACTCACCAATCTGTTCACCAATCATAAAACAGGTCAGATTTGTGTTGGCCCTCGGCACAGACGGCATAATCGACGCATCCGCCACCACCAACTGATCGACTCCGTGGCAACGCCCCATCGCATCCACCACGGCCATCGGATCCTCAGACGGCCCCATCTTCGCCGTTCCGCAGGGGTGATACCCAGAGCCGGAAAATTTCCGGCACAACCGCTGTAGATCTTCCAGGGAACTGCCCCGGGACAAATCGGGAAACGTCACCTGTTGAATCATGTCTGCCAACGCTCCGACACGAGTAAACGCTAGAGTGTCTCGCATGCAGGAGGCCAGCCGGCTGGCATCACGGACATCCTCACAAAAGCGATTTTGCAGCACCGGCGCCGTGAAGGTACCCGTATCAGACAGGGTTAACTGACCACGACCGTATTGATACTCCAGCACAGGAGCCAGCATAAACTGCGGCGGCCCGCCCGAACGACCCGCGAAGCTGATCTGTTCGATTTGCAGATCGTTGCGCTTGTCAGAACCCTCGGCGGTATAGCGCAATATGGTTTGTATAATCGGTCGATCAAAGTCGATCAGCGACGGATCCCGCACCTCGCAAACCACACCCAAGGCTGGGTGATCGGATAAATTTTGGCCCACGCCCGGGGCTTGTCGGACTGTCTCTACCCCCAAGTGGCTCAATTGATCTTGCGGGCCAATACCCGAGCGCAACAGCACCGTTGGGGACATCAAGGCCCCTGCACTGAGGATCACCAGCCGGGCACCTATGGCGCTCACTTGCTCGCCATCAGGGGCAGCACTGGGCTGTATTTCGGCTCCCGTGCAGCGAGCGCCTTTGAACATCAAGCGTCTGACAGTGGTATCCGCTCGGACGGTCAGATTTGGACGGATACGGGCCGGGGCCAAATAGCCCACCGCGGCAGAGATACGCAAACGGCCCAGCTTGTTCATGGGCTGCGGACCGGCGCCATAGCCATTGGGATCATTGGCGTCTGGGCAATAGGGATAGCCTAGCGCGTCGGCAGAATCCAGAAAGGCTTGATGCTGTGGTTCCAGTTCATCCTTAGGATAGCGGCGAATGGTGATGGGCCCACTGTCGCCGTGGTAGTCCTGCTCGCCAAAGTCCAGATCACGCTCCAAGCGTTTAAATGCTGGCAACACCGAAGCCCAATTCCAGCCGGCATTACCCTCTTGCGCCCAATCGTCGTAGTCCTCGGGCATACCACGTAGGGCAATCGTCGTATTTACCGCAGAAGAACCGCCCACCACTCTACCGCGCGGGAAACGATCCCTGCGGCCTTGGGTGGGTTCGTATTCAAATCCCCAATCGTGCGCGGTGTAGGAATTATTGTGAGAGTTGATCAGGTCGTCTGGGGTGTCCGTTAGCAGAGGATAATCTGGGCCGGCTTCGAGTAAACAAACGTTCAGATTGGGGTCTTCACTGACCCGAGCTGCGATAGCACTGCCGGCGCTGCCCGCGCCAATCACCAGCACATCAAAGTGATCTTCTCGCATTCGCCTGAACCCTCCAAAACTCTAGGGACTTGATTGAATCAAAGCCATCGTCGGGATGATAGTCTTGCAAGAATGGAAAACGCTTCGATCACACTCGACGAGATCAGCGCCTTGGTATTGTGCGGGGGTGCGGGACGGCGTTTTGGCGGCGCCGATAAACCCTTGGCATTGTTCAATGGCGACTTGGGGTCGCACCCGATGTTGGACTATGTGATTCACCGCTTACCGAAGCAGGCCCGTGTGTTCATCAGTGCGAACCGCAACCTTGACCAGTATGCCCAGCGCGGGCACGTCGTATCCGATGCGGAAACCGGGCTAGACGAGACGGGTCCGCTGGTGGGTATCTACGCGGGTTTAGTGGTCTGCCCTACTCCTTGGCTACTGGTCTGCCCTGGCGATATGCCCTTACTACCGGAGAACTGGCACGGGCCCTTGCTCACCGCTGATTGCGACGAGGTTGGTACCCGGGTTTTGCATGACGGGGAGCGTTTGCAGTCACTGCTGTGCCTGCTACCGACAAGCCTGACGACGGCCCTGGGCGAGTACATTCGAACCGGAGGCAAAAGCGTTAAGGCATGGCATGCCTCGCATAACGCGGCCGAGATTCGTGTCAGCGAAAGCCAGACTGCTTTCGCCAACATCAATACCAAAGCGGAATTGAACGACCTGTAAGTTACTCGCCCATTTGAGCCTGTAAGTAATTTTCTATGCCGGTTTTTTCGATCAAGCCCAGCTGAGTTTCAAGCCAGTCCACGTGCTCTTCTTCGGACATCAATATGTGGTTGAACAGATCCCGGCTGCCGAAGTCTCCGCAGGCTTCACAATCGACGATAGCCGCGCGAAGGTCCGGAATCGCGATCATCTCAAGCGCCAGATCGCATTCGAGCATCTCTTTGACGTTTTGACCAATCATGAGTTTCCCCAAGTCCTGAAGGTTGGGTAAACCCTCCAAAAACAAAATACGTTCAATAATGGAATCGGCATGCTTCATCTCGTCGACGGATTCTTCCATCTCCATCTTGCCCATTTTCTTCAAACCCCAGTCATCGAGCATTTTCGCGTGAAGAAAATACTGGTTGATCGCGGTGAGTTCGTTTTTAAGAACGGTATTCAGGTGTCCGATGACCTTGGTATCTAAACTTTTCATCGCAAATGCTCCTCGTTGATGCGGATTAGACAATGCACGAAAGCGCCCAGAACATCAATAAATATTTACGTAAGTTATTGTTTTGTAACGATAATTACTATTATTGGCGCATACTAGTCAGAGCGGTATTGATATCAAGAATGATTTGCATTTAGAATAAGGGTCACATTCAAACACCTGCAAATTTATGTACATCTGCTTATGTAAAGCTGTGACTGATCACGACATTGAAGCCTCCGTTCTGGCTGGCGCGCAATCGTTATCTCAGGTGCAGGAACAGTTAGAGGTCAGCACCGGTTGCGGCCGATGCGAATCCGCGGCTCAACTCATCGTGGATCAGGCGCTGGCCAAGTCCGCCAACGGCCAGCTGAGCGCATCAGGTTTTCAGGTCTCTGAGTTGAACGCCGCCGATCTCGCCGCACTCGTTTACGCCGCCTAAGCCCATCATTCGCGCTGGGGGATATAAACGCTTCAGCTACCCCTTTCCTTTGCCGAACCTGACCTGTTGTCCTAGACCACGATCTGCTAGATTCTCCCCTTCTCACGAGGAGCGTCGCCATGCCGAGTCGGCCTGCAATAGATTACATCGAACGCACCAAAAGCCTGTATTCGAGTCTGGGCCACGCCCCCTACCAGTGGGTCAGCAACTCCGACCAGCCGCCTTGGCAAACGCTGAATAAACCCTTAAGCGACTGCAAACTTGGGGTTGTCGCCTCGGGTGGCATCTATCGCTACGGACAGGTTGCCTTTCATTACAAAGATGACATCAGCTATCGCCGAATTCCGATAGCGACCCCTAGCGATGAACTGCGCGTAACGCACTTTGCCTACGATCTGACCGCAGCGCGAACGGATCCTAATGCGGTGCTACCCCTGCAGGCTCTGAATGATTTGATCGATAACGGCCGCGTTGGTGCCCTGGCACCTAACGCGCTGACCTTTATGGGCGGGATTTACTCCAGCCGCAAAGTGCGCGACACGCTGGCACCGGCGATGGTCGCCGAATTGAAGAAAGACGAAGTCGACCTTGCCCTGCTGATTCCGGTCTGACCCGTCTGTCATCAGTCCGTTGGACTGATCGCACGCGCTCTCGAGGCGGCAGGGATTGCCACCCTGAGCTTGACCAGTGCTCGCCCGATTACGCAGTCGGTGGGCGCGCCACGGGCGGTGTACTTAGATTATCCCCTTGGCCAGACCGCAGGGCGCGCTGGGGATCTGGATGAGCAGCGCCTCATTCTAGAGCAGGTCTGTCGTGGTTTTGAAGACATGGAACAACCGGGCAGCATCGCTGATCTGCCCCTGCGTTGGTCCGAGGATGACGTATGGAAAGATGTCGTGATGCGACCCCAGAATGGCAAGGAAATCGAACCATCCGATGATACCCACGGTCTTGCCGGAGATCAGCGCACGCCGCGGCACGACACACCTCAGTATCAGCACCCTGAAGATGCCCTAGCGGCAGATTCACAATGCCCAACCTGTGTTTTTCTGCCTCAGGACTAGCCGGCGTTTAACGGCCGGGGGCTTCCCCCGCCTTAGATTCGCCGCTGGCCAACTGGGACAAAATCATTCCGAGCAACATCAGGCCACAGCCGACCAACTGACGGGCATTCAACCACTCGTCTAGAATAAGGTAGCCGCCAATGGCACCAAAGACCGCCTCGAGGCTAAGAATGATGCCTGCGTGAACTGGGTTAGCCTTAGCCTGAGCGATCACTTGAAGGGTATAGGCCACACCCACAGTAATAATCCCCGCATAGACCAAGGTAGGCCCGGCTGACACCAATTGCTCAACAGTAGTCGTCTCATTACCAAGGGTGATGGAAACCAAAATTCCCAGCACGGCGCAGATCACAAACTGCCCGCAAGCCAACAGCAAGCCCGGCGCATGTTTGGTGAAGTGATCGATGGCCAAGATGTGCAGAGCCCAAATCGAAGCGCCGGCCAACTGCAGCAAGTCGCCATAACCCATTTGGTACTGATCGTCGACCCCAAGAAGATACAGACCACAGGCAGCAACCAAACAGCCGACCCAAGTGATTAAGCCCGTAGCCATACCCAGCATTAAACCGAAGATCGGCACAAAAACCATATACATACCGGTAATAAAACCGGCGTTGGAGGCGGTGGTGTGCAACAAGCCCACTTGCTGGAACGACGATGCCACAAACAAAATCGAACCTAAGACGCTGGAGGCAAACAGCAGATAGCCGGCACTTGGGCGCTCTCGGCTTTGGTGCCGCTGTAGATACCAAATCACAGGCAGCAAGCTGAGCGCGCCAAGCAAAAACCTTGCACCAATAAAAGCGAAGGGGCCTAGATAGTTCATGCCTAACACTTGGGCGACGAACCCAAAACCCCAAATCGCCGCGGTGAGCAGCAGTAATAGATTCGCGGTCATAATTGGGGTCCATCAGCGTACGTGGGAACAGACGTTCGTTGTTCTCATCCGGCGGGTATCAACCCGCGTCTTGGTCCTTAGGTAATGCGGCGGACCTGAGGCTTGCTTTGCCAATCACCCTTTGGCGATTCGCAATCAGCTGCAGCGTAGTGTACCGATATGGCACGGCGAAAAGTATCGGTTCGATTGCGCCCAGAACCGTGTATCAGCAGCGGATGGAACAGCAACGTGTCGCCAGGCTGCATCTCGATATGGACACGACGCTCAATATCCACATCCTCAATGGCGAAAAAGCCATGATTCAGATAGTCCCAATCCGGTGTCCCATGGGTGAGCACCCCGGATTTGTGGGATTGGGGTATCACCGCCAAGCATCCGTTGTCACGAGTGGTTGGCAGAATGGCTGTCCATGTGGCGACAATCGAGGAAACGGGACGCATGCTGAAATAGCGCACGTCTTGATGTAGTGGATGCTTGCCATCCACCTTGGGCGGCTTATTAAAGACGTTGCTGGTGAGGCTGAAAATCTCAGTGCCGATAAGACTTTGTACGCAGCTTACCAACTCCGGTTGGGCGGCGAAGGTATTGAGCACCAAATCGTCTTCCAAGCAAAAGAGTTTATTCACGCCGTG
>JAACDS010000272.1 GCA_009936895.1 Pseudomonadota bacterium | reverse complement strand
TACGTGACCTCGCTGCGTCATATTGAAGCCCAGCTGTTACGCGATACCCACGGCAATACGCACGTGCTGGGTATTCGCGACTGCAGCGTACAACGCGACAAGCAGAAGGTAATAGAAGAGTCTGGCTCGACCATGCTCCCGAAAAAACTGCTGGATACCGTAACGCGCTCGACCGCAGATATCGCGAACGAGGTCGGTTACGTGGGCGCGGGTACCGTAGAATTTATTTACGACCTCAAGTCCGACGCCGTCTATTTCATGGAAATGAATACTCGTTTGCAGGTCGAACATCCGGTGACGGAGTGGACCTCGGGCATCGACATAGTCGCCGAGCAGTTCCGCATTGCCTCTGGCGAGTCCATTGCAGACCTGAAAGTGAAGTCTAATGGATATTCGATTGAGGCCAGGGTCAATGCCGAGCGCATCCTGCAGCAGGCGGATGGTTCCTTGGCTTTCCGGCCTCACCCTGGTGAAGTGCAGGAGTGCATTTTCCCTGAAGAAGAGGGCGTGGAAATCATTACGACCGTGGGCCCGGGTAAGTTCATCTCACCGTATTACGACAGCATGGTCGCGCAGATTATCGTGCACGCTAAGAACCGTAATGCGGCGGCGGACAAACTGATCGATTATTTGAACCGGGTGACCATTTCCGGTATTTGCACCAACATTCCACTGCTGCGCCTTGTGCTGGCGGACGATGTGTTCCGCAAGGGCAAGTACGACACAGACTACTTGCCGCAACTGCTCCAGCGGATCGACATAGAAAAGTTGATTGCTGAGATTGACGATAGCAGTGGTAGTGCAGGTAGCGGCATTGATCGCGAAAGCCTACTTATCGATGGTAGCGATGAACTGAAAGTTCTCGCCCCGGCGACGGCGATTTTCTATGCCACGCCATCACCATCAGAGCCCGAGTACGTGAGCGTGGGCGATGTGATTGATCTCAATCACACCATGTGTCAGCTGGAAGCAATGAAGATCTTTAACCCGTTAGCGTTAAAAGACTTTAATGCCGAAGGAGATATCTACGATCCCAGCAGGCGTTACCGAGTCACTCGCGTGAACATGAGTAACGGTCAGCAAGTCAACGTCGGTGATTTGCTGTTCGTGGTTGCCCCGGTCTAAGGTCGATTTTAGGGCCTAACCGCGAGAGCCCTGCATCCAGCGCCTGAGAGCTTGATGCGAAGATCTTAGATCTGAGGTTGTTATTGATGGTCGCGGCAGACTAAGACGTCGCATGGTGTGTGATCAAGAACACCGCGGGCGGTTGACCCCACCAACAGGCGGTTGATGGCTCCTCGGTTACTGCTGCCCATTACGATGAGGTCTGTCTTATTTTCTTTTGCAGCGGCCACGATCTCATCGCGAGGGTCTCCCATGCGGATGTCTATGGTGTAATTCGACAGTCCAGCGGCGTCGACCGCCTCGGCGATTTTGGTGTTGGTGTGCTGTTTGATGTCATCGGTCAAGACAGCAAACGAGGGCTGTAATCCAATGGCCGCCTCTGGTGATGGGAATACGTGAGTTAAGGGAACGACCACCGAAATAACATCGATGCGCTCTGCGTTTTTGCAATAGCGGGCGGCCTTGGTTACAACTTGATCCAACAGGTCTGAAGTGTCTACGGCGATGAGAACGCGTAGGTGCTCGTCGCTTTTGCCGTCAGGATGAACTGCCAGTAAATCGCAGTCGGTTGAATTGAGGACGCCATGCGTGGTTGATCCCAACAATCGCTTGAAGCCCTTGCGATTGTGAACCCCCATGACTGCCAGACTCGCGCTGTTTTTTTCAATGACGTTGCTGATTTCGTAGATCGGATTTCCCTCAATGACGGTTAGATTCGCTATGTGATCAGCGGCCATCTCAGAAATCCGTTCAAGATAGGCGCGGTCCTCGCGCAACAGTTCTCGTTGCCAATCAAGCGCTGTTTCCGTCAACGGGCTGAAGTTTAGATCGGCGTAAATAGTGATGGCCGGTCGCACGACGTTGATCGGATGTAAGGTTCGATGTTGAGACGCCGCGATACGGCTCGCTGCCGCAAAAACATGCTTTCCTTCTTCGTTGGGTTCCAGCGCCACGACAATGGGATCATTGTTGAGTTTCTTGCTCATAAGCTTTCTCGGGTAAAGAGCGTTAGGTCAACATGGCACTGATAAAGGCTAGGCCCGCTGCGATAAGAATGGCGCCAACAATGAGAGCCACGACTGCAATAATCAGAACGGTTGCTGGTTTGATGTGTGGCATGAATGTTCTCCTCAATGACAACCGAAAATCTCTTGAAAACCCAAGGTAGTCAGGGCACAAAATAGGGGCAAGGTGAACTGCGGTGGGCGTTGCGGTTTTGTGAGTTAGTTAACAGCCAATGGCGTATTCAGGTAGGAGAACTCACGTCTGATATTGCCATTGGCAGCCTAGGCCAGCTGGTTCGAGGAAAAGACCATCACTCGTCTCGACACACAAGTACGTCACGAGACATGCGGTTTAACAGTCTACGAACCGTTGATCTCAATAGCCAAGTCTTCTGCGACTTTCGCTTACCGAGATTGAGGATTATCAAGTCCGCGCGCATCTTTCTTGCGCTTGACACAATTTCATGAAAAGCGTCGCCGGTGCGCACTTCCAATATCTTGGGGTGCAGCCCAACGTGTCGTAGCGCGTCGGCCGCTTCGGATCGAACCTGCCTCTTGAACCGCACGACGTCATCCATCGAGGACAAGTCTAAGCCGCTAAGGCTTTCTAAATTTGGGACTGTGCGCAAAGGTGGCGGGGTGACGACGACGACTTTCGTCTTAATCGCCAGTTTTGCGAAGCGTAACGCCGTCTTTGTTAGGTTCATCGGAGAATGCGACGGATCCATGGCGATGCTAATGCGTCGATAACCGTCAGCCGATCCGTGGCTACGTACCGCCAGCATAGGGCAGGGAATCGAATCACAGACGCGATGGGGTGTGGAACGAAACAATCGGTGCAGCCCTCTGCGCCGTTTTGCTCCGACAATCACCAATTCTGCGTTGATTGCTTTAGCCCTGTTGACGATCGGCTCAAGCGCCTCGTTCACCGCGACAGCCGCCGTCCGATCAGCGACTGCGTCGGGCCAGGCAGGCTGATTCGCGTGAGGTTCAGCGTGGAGCTTTGCCGTGTGCGCCTTAGTCGTAGTAGACGGATTCCTGCGAGTGAGTTTGATGACATGGAGCTGGGCGCGGCGGAATTCAGCGATTTCATTTGCGATATTCCAAACCCGACTGCATTTCCCGCTGGCTTGCAAGGCGACCAACACATTGGGGGTATTCATCCCGTCACTGATCCTTCTGGTTAGCCCCAACGAGAAATTCGCGGCGCAGAAGGTTAATTGGTTCCTGCCATTGTCGCAACGACGTAGCATGGGTTTGAAACTGTTTTGAGCAGTGCCTCACAGTTAACGGCCAAATGCGGTGGTGCAAGGTAGAATAACACCGTCGAGGATTACCAGCCCAGAACGTTATTTATGGGTAACAGGTCTGCGGGTAAAAGCAGATAGGTGCCGCGGATGATACAGACAGTGGCGATGGCTAGAATAATTTTGCGGCTGATCTCTTGAAAGCCG
>JAACDS010000271.1 GCA_009936895.1 Pseudomonadota bacterium | reverse complement strand
TTCGCTGGGTGACTTGAAGGTTTATTGCTGCAGTGCGTAATAGCTCATCTGGACGCCGGAGGCATCCAAGGCTCGAGTATCGAAGGCCCAGATTGGGTTGATTTCCAGAGCATCATAGGCACTTTGCGTTAAAAGAATTTCATCGCGTTCGGCAACGTCTTCGCCGAGTCGCGAGGCGAGATTCATCTCGTCGCCAAAGTAGCCGTCGAGGGTTTCGGAATAAAGCAGGTCACCGAAGCCAATGCCCGCGCATAGGCCGTATTTTTCGCTTTCATTCAGGGTAAGGCCGCTGTCCAAAATCCCCCGCTGCAGCGCGATCGCTGCATCCACCGCTAACCGTGGGGTGGCGAAATAAGCGATGCAATTGTCGGCGTGATAACCAAATCGGATCGCATCGGCGCCTTGTAGAATAGTGCTCATACATTGCCGTGCTTTGGCCATACGGGTTAGGAAATGAACAATGCCATGGGATTTTGTGGTTCTGGAGAAACCAACTGAATCGATGTTGAGGACAGCGACCTTAGCCCCAAATTTTTCCCAAGCTGCGCTGCGAATCGTATCCGCGCTTACGCCGGTTCGTTCTTGTTCGAGTAAAAAATCGAGTAGTTTCACTGTGCTGTCCTTCGGCTGTTTTAGAGCTTCTTCTAATGCGACAGCTCACAGTTTACTGCGAGATGGGGTGTTGAGGTAGCGGGGCAGTCTCCGAGAAGCAATGACAGATGGTTACAGGGGCAGTGCAGTGGTCGACTTGATTCGCTCCATGGCGAAGGACGAGGATACATCGCTCAGCGGCGCGATTTTGATTACTCGCTTGTAGACCCGGTCATAGTCTGCGATGTCTTTTGCCAAGATTTTCAGCAAGTAATCGTATTGCCCGCTCAGCCGGTAGAACTCTACGACCTCACGGATTTCACTGATGCCTTGTGAAAAGGTTTTCAGCCACTGATCGTTATGCTCGTTGGTTCTCACCGACACGAAAGCCGTTAGGCCATAGCCGAACGCGTCGGGTTCCAAAATAGCGACTTGTCTTGCGATGACATCGTCTTGCAAGCGCCGCACGCGTCGCCAACAGGCATTGACCGACAGGCCGATTTTATCGGCTAGGTCTGCGACCGCGACGGAGCTGTCTTGCTGTAACCATCTGAGGATAGTCAGGTCTTTTTTGTCAAAATTTTGCATAAAAATAAATATAAACAAGATAACTCTGCATTAATATGGCAAATTATCACATAATTTGTGAATTTCGGTCTCTTCGTTCGATCTAAGATAGTCTTCCCTCATTACTCATGCCGCACCATGTACAAGTATTTCTATCGAGTACTGCTGGCTCATCCAGCGGATATTAACGAAACCTATTTTCAGCATTTACTAGCAGCCTGTGGCTTTGCGGCGCGGCTGTTGTTCGCTGCCGTCGCATGCTTCATTCACGCTTTGATCCCCTGTCTCTTTGCGCGTACCGCGTCTGAATCCTTGCACCGTCTGTACCGAGATCTGTATCAAAATCGCGGAACCCGGCTGGATCAGGAAGTTTAGCGGACGCGCACCCCGTGCTTTTTTGCAGTAGGTTTGCTTGCGTTCTTGATCTGAGAAAAAGGATGCGCTGGGGCCGAATGCTGATGATGTGACGCCAATTCATTTTTGCCGAGAAGGTGGTTGTATTGGCTGGTCAAGTGCCTTTGCCCGTAGGCATACTCTGACTTTCGATACATTCGGAAACCTCTATGATTTCCCTGCTGCTGCTATTTTTTTCAGTTGCCATCGTCACATCCTTTCTTTGTTCCCTCTGGGAAGCCGTGCTGCTCAGCATCACGCCCTCCTACGCTCAGATTCAGCTGCAGAAGGGCACCCAACTCGGGCGGCGTCTCCAAGCCTTTAAAGAAGACATCGATCGTCCATTGGCGGCCATTCTCACGCTCAACACAATTGCCCACACCGTGGGGGCGATTGGCGTGGGTGATCAGGCGGCCAAAATTTGGGCAGATGCGCACCCTCTGATTACCGGCTTGCTGGTGCCTGCTGTAATGACCTTGGCGATCTTGGTTCTGTCTGAGCTGATTCCCAAGACCTTAGGGGCCAACTATTGGCAGCAACTGGCACCACTGACGGCGCGCTCTCTAGCGTGGCTCGTACGATTGCTTGGTCCCTTGGTTTGGTTCAGCCAGCTCATCACCAGCAAGCTGAAGAAAAAAGAAGTGGGCAGTGCCTTTAGCCGGAGTGATTTTGTTGCCATGGCAGACATTGGTGCCCAGCACGGTATTTTCAAAGAGCAGGAATCCGAAATCATCACCAATTTGCTGAAGTTCCGATCTGTGAGAGCAAGGGATGTGATGACGCCACGCACCGTGATGCGCTCATCGGGGTCCACCGAAACCTTGGGCGAATTCTTCGCAAAAAATCGCGAGCAACGGTTTTCACGAATACCGTTGTACGAAAACGAATCCCCGGATCAAATCATTGGTTATGTTCTGAAAGACCAGGTGCTTGCGAGCATCGTCGACGGACATACTGAGAGACCATTGGCGTCCCTAAAGCGGGAAATCATCGCCGTACCCGCGGACTACCCGATTCTCGAGCTTTTCAATCGCTTCTTAAGCGCCCACGAACAAATTGCCCTAGTCGTGGATGAGTTTGGTGGCACCGATGGCATCGTTACCATGGAGGATGTGATCGAAACCCTGCTGGGTATCGAAATCGTCGATGAATCCGATCGGACTGTCGATATGCAGGTATTAGCTCGGCGCAGCTGGGAGCGACGGGCACGTCGAGTTGGTCTGATTGTGGAGTCTACGCCAGAGGAAGAAAATGACGAAGCCGCTGGGAATCAAGATGCCGATGCGTAGAGGCTAGGGTTTCGTATCGGCTGTCTCCGTGCGGGCTCCGTGGTCGGTAAACAATTAGGCTACCGGCTTCAATTGCTGGGTAAAGTAGGCGATTACATGATTTAGAGCCTCTCGCGTTGGATGTCCTGCCTTGTCAACAAAGTCTAAGGTCAGCACTGAGTGACCCTTCCCCGGTAAGGTTATCTCTTGGACTCGACTGGCATCATCGTTGAATGATCGGTGAATACACTCTGATTTTTGTGCTGTGCATAGGGGATCATTCTCGAACCGCAAAACGCGCATCGGGCCCTTGGAATCGAGTGCCTGCCGACTTTGGCTGATGTCGGCGGGTGACATATGAAGTTCTCCTTGCCTGAAAAAAGGCATGGCCGGTTGGGATGCGACGGCTGCGAGAACGCTTTCGTCGCCAATCAGTGTGATCGCAAAATTGCCGGTAAGGCACATACCAATGACACCAACTCCGTCGATGCCTGACTCGTCTCTGACGTTCCTGCACAGCAGCCGAATCCAGTCAGTGATTGGGCTCGAGCGATCGCGGCTCATGAGATGAAATTCTTTCCTCAGGCACATAACTCGCGCAAGGTTTCCTGCAACAGATGTTTTGCCCAGTGGGCCGAAGAGATGAGGCATCACCACTTCAAATCCGGCATTAACGAGTTCGTCCGCTAGGGAGAGTGTTTCTTGACCGATACCCGGTAACTCCTGAAGTAGGACAATGGGGGCTCCCGCGCCTCGGCGATAGATATCGTGAGAAATGGTGTCCCCGTATGAGGTCTGAGCGTCGAAGCGAGTTCGTGAGTAATTGCTAATTTGTGTCGCGCTGTGGAGCATATCTAAGGCCTCGTGTCTAGCGAACAGTCTAAGCCAATCTCCGTTGGCCTCTCAATGCGTTTCGCAAGTTGCGTCTTACGAGCCGCATGGGCATTGGGCAGTCGCGCGCGACGAACGCCATTCAGCGATGGATTAAACAGAGTCGGTTTTGTCTAAAAATGGAATAGCGAGCGCACGGAGTTGGTGGCAGAGTCGGG
>JAACDS010000270.1 GCA_009936895.1 Pseudomonadota bacterium | reverse complement strand
GTCAAGTCGTTAGAACCAACAGCCACAAAGTCCGCTTCCTTTGCCAGCAGTCGAGCTTGGTAGACGGCAGCGGGCACTTCGATCAGCACACCAATTTGCGGCCGCTTGACCTGTACGCCCTCTTCTACCACCTCGGCATAGGCTTGATCGATCAGGCGTTTTGAACGCCTGAATTCGGTGAGACTGGATATCATCGGCAGCATGATGCGCAAATCGCCCAGCAGTCCCGCATTGGCCTTGAGCATGGCCCGCACTTGAACCAAGAAAATCTCGGGGTGATCCAGCGTGACGCGAATACCCCGCCAACCCAAAAATGGATTCTCTTCTTGAATCGGAAAATAGGAGAGCGACTTATCGCCACCAATGTCCAAGGTTCGCATGGTCACGGGTCTGGGCTCAAAGGCCTCCATATGCTCGCGGTACAAGTTTCGTTGTTCCAACTCTGTGGGAAATCGGTCTTGGCTCATAAACGGCACTTCCGTGCGAAACAATCCAATACCCTCAGCGCCTTGGTCCAAAGAGCGGGTGATATCACTGGTCAGACCCACGTTTACCCAGAGCTGCAAACGCCACCCATCTTGAGTGACGCAGGGCAACTCTTTCAGTTCATTAAGCTCCTCTGCAAAGACCCGCTCTTGGTTGAGCAGGGATGCATTTTCAAACAGACGCTGCTCGCTTGGCTGGGTATAGACATCGCCGTAGTGGCCATCGACGATCAAGGTAACCCCTTCCAGCTCATAGGCAGGAAGGTCCAAGGCACCCATCACCGCAGGAATACCCATGGCCCGAGCCAGAATCGCTACATGGGAATTACCGGAACCACGAACCGAGACCACCCCGCGTAGCTGATCCGCAGGAATGGCGCCCAACATCGCCGGTGTAATCTCTTCACCCACCAGAATGGCGTTGTCCGGGAACTGGGTTTTCTTCTCGCGGATACGCTGCAAATAGCCCAGCACGCGGACACCCAGATCCTTCACGTCGGTACCGCGCTCGCGCAGATACTCGTCGTCCATCACCTCAAAACGACTGACATGCTGACGAATGACTTTGCGCAAGGCGCCCTGAGCCCATTCGCCGCGTCGCACCACTTCACGCACATCGCCAGCCAACGCGCCATCGTCTAGCATGTGCAGATAGGCTTCGAACAAGGCCAATTCTTCTTGAGGCAAGCTTGTGGTTAACGATTGAATCAGACTGCGAATGTCATTGCGTACCGCCTCAATGGCGCGATCGAGCAACATCAATTCAACAGATATGTCTTCTGCGGGTCGGCTGGGTACCGCATCCAAATCCGCTATGGGATGCATCACCACGCTGGTACCAATACCAATTCCCGGCGCACCGGCGAAGCCTTTGAAATACCCGTCATCGATCAGATTGATTGCACCACCGGCAACAATGGGGCTTCCCACCGCCTCCGCGTGGGCCACACTGGTGGCGAGCTGAGCCGATAGGGTAACCAAGAACGCCTCTTCCGATTCGTCGAAGCGGCGGGGCTCGCGCTGCTGCACAACCAGTACGCCGAGCACGCGGCCCTGATGCAGAATCGGCACGCCCAAAAACGCGTTGAAGGGTTCTTCTCCGATTTCAGGGACGAAGTGGAAATTCGGGTGATTGGGGGCCGCGTCAAGGTTCAAGGGTTCGGAGCGTCGACCGACCAAGCCCACCAAGCCTTGATCCTGAGCCAGGATCACTTCGCCAATACGGTTGGCGTTTAAGCCCTCGGTTGCAGCTAACACGTAGCCATTGTTGCCGGTTGACGCGAGGTATATCGAGCACACTTCGGTACCAAGGGCTTCCTTGATCTGGGCCGCCAGCAGCTGTACCGAGGCGGCGAAGCTCCCCTCTTGGGTCACGTCCTGAACAATTTTTCGCAGCACGTTAAGCATGAAAAGGTGCCTTATTGAACGGTAGCGCGAGTGGCCGATGCGTTTGCGGAGCGCTGAGCCTTCGGCAGATATTGAGCCAGCTCCACCAAGGCACGACGATAGACATCTTGTTTAAAATCAACCACCTGCTTGATCGGGTAGTAGAAGCTTACCCACTGCCAGTCATCAAATTCCGGTTTGCTGTGCAGGTCGAGACGCACCGCATCATTTGGTGCACGCAGTTGAAGCAGAAACCATTTTTGCTTTTGTCCGACAAAACCCGGGGTAGAGTTGTTTCGTCGCATGTGTCGCGGCAGACGATAGCGCAGCCAAGAAGCGGTTTGACCTAAAACGGTCACGGCGTCCGCAGACACACCAATTTCTTCGTAAAGCTCCCTGAAAACGGCTTCTTCAGTCGATTCACCGGCGTTAATCCCGCCTTGGGGAAACTGCCATGCATTGAACCCGCCAACGCGACGCGCCCACAATACGCGGTTGCTCGGGGCATCCCGCGTCGGTGATTGCAGCAGCACGATTCCTACGTTCGGGCGAAAGCCGTGCTTATCGATATTCGAGTTCATGTTACTTCTTCCTCTCTTCCCACCATACAACAATACATGAGGCGGATACGGGATTTATTGCCCGACGTGCATCGATTGGCCACTTGTTGACTCAAACATGACAGAATCCACTGCTTGCGTTCACAACCTGAGGCACCAGCCGTCTAACTATGTCAAATACCCTGAGCCACGAAACCAGCCTTTACCTCAAACAGCACGCCGAGCAGCCTGTACATTGGCAGCTCTGGAGCAACGAGACGTTGGCTGAAGCGAGGTCGGCGGATCGTCCGATTTTCCTGTCCATTGGCTATGCCGGTTCCCATTGGTGCCAGGTGATGTCCCGAGAGTCCTTCAATGATCCGATGACAGCTCAGGTTTTGAACGAGCATTTTTGTTGCATCAAGATTGATCGAGAGGAACGACCGGATCTGGACAAAGTGTATTTAAGCGCCATGCAGCTGCTGACACAGCATGGTGGCGGTTGGCCACTGAACCTGTTTTTGGATCCGCAAACCCAGCTACCGTTTTTTGCCGGCACCTACTTCCCTGCAGACACCCAGAATGGCCAGCCCGGCTTCGCGGACTTGCTGATGCGTTTGCACGAAGCCTACGACCAACAGCGCGAAGAGCTGACAGGTCAGAGCGAGAAACTGGCCAATACGCTGCAACAGCTGTCACCGCCCGTTATGGATCCCAAGATGACCGATGAGGCATTAATCGATGTTTGTCGCGAGAGTTTGGCCGAGCGATTCGATTCGGCGGAAGGCGGTTTCGGGCAGAGTATGAAATTTGCTATGCCCGGCAGCATCGAGCGGCTGCTCAAACACTGGGCTTACTGCCGACGCACCCAAGCCGCGGACAAAGACGGCTTGGAAATGGTGATGACCACGCTGACACAGATGGCGCGCGGTGGTCTTTTTGATCATTTAGGTGGGGGCTTTTTTCGTTACGCCCAAGATCGACAGTGGCGTACACCGCACTTTGAAAAGGTGCTTTACGACAACGCTCAACTACTCAACATCTACTCTCACGCGCTGAAGCTCGGTGGCGATGTGTTGTTTGAAGATGCACTGTGTAGCACGTTGGAGTGGCTGGTGCGCGAAATGCGCGATGACTCTGGTGGATTTTACGCCGGTCAGGACGGCGCTAGCCTCGGACAGCGAGGCCGACACTATCTGTGGCGACGAGAACAGGTGAAAAAACTCTTGGATGAAGATGCCTATTTGCTGATTGAGACTCTGTACGCCTTGGACAAACCGGCAAACGCAGACAATCACTGGATCTTGCATCGACGTGATTCCTATCGCTCTGTGATTCAACGACTGTCCATGGACGACGCCAGCGCCAATACGCTGCTCAAGAGCGCCAGAGAAACGTTGTTTGCCTCGCGCTCAGAACGTACCCCGCCCATTACCGACAAAAAAATTCTCAGCGGCTGGAATGGTCTACTCATGGCCGGTCTATGCGATGCCGCCGAAGCACTCGCCGATGAAACCTGGTTGGACACGGCCCAGAAAATCGCCGATTTTCTGCGCGACAACTGCTGGGATGGCGTTCATCTGAGTGTTTGCTGGCAAGACGGTCATCGTCAGCCCCAGGGTTTTTTGGACGATTACGCCAATGTGCTGCATGGCTTGGTGACCTTACTGGGACATCGCTGGCGCGATACCGATGCGGCCTTTGCCGTCGCGCTGGCCGATGCGGCCATGGCGTTGTTTTACGATGTCGAGAACGGCGGTTTCTATTTCACCGCAGCCGACCAGCCCGATCTGATCTTCAAACCCAAACCAAGCTTCGACGAGGCGCTGCCGCCGGGCAATGCGACCCTAACACATGCCTTACTACAACTGGGGCAGCTGCTCGGCAACGCGACGTATTTGGACGCGGCGACCCATACCCTGCGCTGGGCCCGAGCGGCCATGGAGCGCTATCCCGCCAATCACTGTAGCTTTATTAGCGCCCTGCAGTCGAGCGTTGCACAAGATCAGGCTGTGGTTCTTCGAGGGCCGGAGGCAGACATGCGGCACTGGCGGGAGGCCCTATGCCAAGGGTATCAGCCGTGGCTGAATGTCTACTGTCTGCCCTACGATATGGATGGCCCGGTGCCAAGCTATTTGCCCGGTTTAGTCAGTGCCGCAACGCGCAGTCAGGTGAGCGCCTTTGTCTTTGAAGACGGGCGAGCCAGCGCGGCGATCACCGATCTTGAAACATTGCAGCAAACACTGAAAGGAAGCTAACCGGCGCTGACATCGGTCCAGGTCAAATCCAGCTCGCGGGCAGCTTTGACATCGTCCAAGCGCCGCACCGGCGTGGTGTATGGTGCTTGCTTGACGAAATCCGCGTCTTGATGAGCCTCTTCACGCACCGCAATCATCGCATCCACAAAAGCATCCAGCTCTTGCTTGCTTTCGGTTTCCGTCGGTTCGACCAAAAAACACTCGGGCACCAATAACGGAAAATACGTGGTGGGAGAGTGCACACCATAGTCCAAGAGCCGCTTGGCCATATCCATGGCATTGACGCCCAGCTCCTTGTTTTCTTTTTGATAGGTGACAATGAACTCATGAGTCGCTCGACGCGATGGATAGGCGAGCTGAAATCCAGCCTTGGCCAGTCGCGAGGCCATGTAGTTGGCATTCAACGTCGCAAATTGACCTACGCGATGCATGCCTTCTTTGCCCAGCATCAGCGCATAGGACAGGGCGCGGAGCAAAATACCGGCGTTGCCCGCAAAGCCCGATAGGGTTCCAATGCTGAGAGGTAAATCGTCGATACCCATCCAGCGGTAACGATCGCCACCCTCTGCTTCAATCTTTTCAACCACAGGCAGTGGCAGATGGGGTAGGAGACGTTCGCCTACCCCTACCGGTCCCGCGCCGGGGCCTCCGCCGCCATGAGGCGTGGCAAAGGTCTTATGCAAGTTCATATGCAAGACATCGAAACCCATATCACCAGGTTTGACCTTGCCCAAGATCGCATTGAGGTTCGCTCCGTCGTAATACAGCAGACCGCCGGCGTCGTGTACCGTCGAGGCAATGGCCTCAATCTGTCGCTCAAAGACTCCGCAGGTGGACGGGTTCGTCATCATCAAACCGGCAGTTTGCGGCCCGACTTTTTCTTTCAATGCGTCTAAGTCTACGTCGCCTTCAGCGTTCACCGGCACTTCTGTAACTTTGTACCCGCACATCACTGCCGTAGCGGGATTCGTGCCATGCGCCGCCGTGGGCACGATGATCTCAGTGCGAGCGTCATCACCACGGGCTTCGTGGTAGGCGCGAATCATGGCAACACCGGCAAACTCGCCTTGGGCCCCGGCCATGGGCGCCAACGACACGCCGCGCATGCCGGTCACATCCTTCAGAATTTCCTGCAAATCGTGCATGCACGCCAAGTGCCCCTGACTGGCAGACTCCGGTGCCAGCGGATGGCGGCCCAAAAAGCCAGGCAGGCTTGCGGCCTTATGTGCACCTCTGGGGTGGTACGTCATGGTGCAGGATCCCAAGGGATAGAACATGGTATCGATGGCATAGTTCTGTCGCGACAGATTCGTGTAATGCCTGACCGCCTGCAGTTCCGAAACCTCAGGCAATCCGGGAGTATCCCTGCGAAGCAGGTGCTCTGGCATATCTGCCAAGCAACCCGCATCGGTGCCATCTACCCGTTGCGCCGTGGCTCGCCGGTTGGTCAGGCTCAGCTCGAAGATGGACTGGCCCTGTGCCTTTGTACCAGCAACCTTAGCGATCGGTGCCTTACCAGTGTTCGTCTCAGTCATGCGCTGACTCCCGTTGCACGCTTAAGAGCCTGGCCGAAAGCCTCGACGTAGTGATCGAGTTCTGCCTCGGTGCGTTTTTCTGTCACCGCGACCAACATGCCGTTGGACCGATGCTTCTGTTCGGGGCCCACAAAATCCGCCAGATTGAGGCCGGCCAAGATGCCTTGAGCCATCATCGGTTCGAGTATCCGGCTCGCCGGCACCGGCAATCTCACGGCAAATTCGTGGAAGGTCGGCCCGTCAAAAAAGTCCGTGACGCCATCAAAGGCCAGCAATCGCTGGCGCAAGGAATTGGATGTTCGGTGGCAATCCAAAGCGGTTTCACGAATGCCTTGCGGACCCATCAAACTCATGTAAATCGTTCCGGCCGTCACCAACAACCCTTGATTCGTACAAATATTCGACGTCGCCTTGCCTCGGCGAATGTGCTGCTCTCGGGCTTGCAGCGTGAGCGCGTAACCCACCCGACCCTCCAGATCTACGGTGCGGCCAATGATGCGGCCGGGCAGCTGACGCATAAAGGCTGACCGCGCGCAGATAAAGCCGAAGGATGGGCCACCAGAGGCCATCGGCACACCGAAAGGTTGGCCGTCGCCCACGGCGATGTCTGCCCCCTGCTCTCCCCACTGGCCCGGGGCTTTGAGCACCCCGAGGCTCATGGGGTTCACCACCGCAATGACCAAGGCTCCCTGAGCGTGGGCCCAGTCGGTAATGGCATCTACGGCTTCCAAGCCACCGAAAAAGTTTGGCTGTTGAATGATCACAGCACTCGGCGGTGTATCGTCCAACAGACCATCCAGTGCAGCCGGATCAACCAGACCGTTATCTGATATGGCGATAGGAGCGATATCGACGTTTTGATTGCGCACAATGTTACGGGTAGTTTGGGTGTAGTGGGGATGAACCGATTGGGCGATCAACACGCGACCGGCTTTGTTCTTCTTGTTTGACCGTACTGCCATGAGTACGGCTTCAGCCAAGCCGCTTGCACCGTCGTATACCGAAGCGTTAGAAACATCCAGGCCCGTCAGCGACGCCATCATCGATTGGTATTCGTAGATCAGCTGTAACGTGCCTTGGCTGGCTTCCGCTTGGTACGGCGTGTAGGCGGTCATAAACTCGCCGCGGGCGGTAAGGTCCCACACGGCAGACGGAATGTGATGATCGTAGCTGCCACCGCCCAAAAAGCAGGTATAACCCTGGTCTTGTTCCGCGTGTTGGGCCATGTACTGCAGCATGGCCATTTCGCTCATGCCATCGGGCACATTGTCCAGCCGATCGCTGATCAGGCCTGCTGGAATTTCATCGAACAACGCATCGAGCTGGTCTATACCAATCTCGTCCAACATCTCATCGATGTCGGCCTGCGTATGGGGAATAAAGGGCATACTGCTCTCCAAATTCGTGCTCGTCGACGGAGGCTATCCGTCGGTCTAGTGGCAGTAGCGCCGCGTCGTTACACGCGCGGGCTCAGTCCTCGGTATCGCAGACCTCGGCGTAGGCTTCCGCGTCCAACAGGTCATCCAGATCTACCGCATCCGTTGGGGTCAATTTGAAAAACCAGCCATCACCGTAGGGGTCTTGATTGACGATTTCCGGCGCATCCGTCAGGGCCTCGTTCACCGCACATACTGTGCCGCCAATGGGTGCATAGATATCGGATGCGGCTTTCACAGACTCTACCACCCCAGCCTCTTCCTGGGCACTGATGGTCAAGCCCACCTCTGGCGCTTCGATATACACTACGTCACCTAAGGCACTCTGGGCATGGTCACTGATCCCAACGGTGACGGTGCCATCCTCCTCCAAGCGTGCCCATTCGTGGGTTGCTGCGTATTTCAGTTCTGCTGGGATGTCGCTCATTGGCTGCTCGCTCCTTCGTCCACACTGTGCAAGCGACCGATTCGTTCGCTCACGCCTCTCAGCGCTTTCGCGCCATATGTTCCCTCAAACGCTGAGTCCCACCCAGCGTTTATTCGACTGTTAGTTGACCAGAATCTTACCCTTTCGCACGAACGGTGGCTTAACCAATCGTGCTTTTTTCAGCGTGCCCCGAATATCAACGAAACATTCTGCGCTGGCGTCTGCGGGGACGCGAACTAAGCCGATACTGCGCTGCAGCGTTGGCGAATAGGTGCCGCTAGTGACAACGCCAGCACCCGTATCGGTTTCTACCGGCTGGTCATGCCGAAGCACACCCTTGTCCTCCAGAATAATGCCGGTCAGTTTGTGCGTTGGCGCGCCGAGCTCGCCCTGCAGCGCATAACGTCCGATAAAGGCTCGATCGGCTGGCTCCCAGGCCACGGTCCAACCAATGTTGCTGACCAGCGGTGACGTCGTTTCGTCCATGTCTTGCCCGTACAAGTTCAGGCCCGCTTCCAAGCGCAGGGTGTCACGCGCACCGAGTCCAGCGGGCTTCACGCCAGCTTCCAGCAAGGCATCCCAAAGTGCGAGGCCCTGATCTACCGGCAGCATGACTTCCACTCCGTCCTCACCGGTGTAACCGGTTCGGCCGATCAGCCAATCGCCGTGCGAGGCCGCACAAAAAGGTTTGATGCTGAGTGCCGGCAGGTCGGTAGCCGCCACTAGTTTGTTGATGGCTTCTGGGCCCTGCACCGCCAACATGATTTGTGGTTTGTGTTCGATGCGCATGTTGGTCATCGCTTGAGCATCAAACCAGTCCAGCATTTTCTCGCGAGTGGATGCGTTGACCACACAGCGGTAGCCCTTGGGCAGTCGATAAACAATTAGGTCATCTAGGATGCCACCATGTGCATTCCAGGCCGTTCCATACAGCGCCTGATACGCCACCAACCCTGATACATCGTTCGCAATCACTTTGCGAAGAAAGGCTTCGGCGTCGGGGCCGTCGACATCAACGATGGTCATATGCGATACATCAAACACACCCGCATCCGAGCGAACCGCGGTATGTTCCTCAATCTGGGAACCGTAGTTCACCGGCATCATCCAGCCCGCGAAATCGACCATTTTGCCGCCGGCGGCTACATGCGCATCAAAGAGAGGAGTTTTATCTGCCATTGAGTTCATTGCCCATGTGGTTAACGGCGGAGTACTTGGTTTTCACGCCAGCAAAACGAGCCGACAGTGTAACGCAGTGACGTAAATTTACCGTGAGCAAGCCTCATCTGATAAGACCAATATCTTCAGCCAGACAGGTAACGTAACCCAGTGGCTTCTTCAATGGCCTTGCGCTGCAACCACTGACGTCGTCCAAACCAGCCTACGCCCGCGTTTCGCAGCCAGCCCACCCAAGGGTCTGGGTTCCCGTACAAGCGCTTCAGGCCGTCCAAGCTGCGCAGCATGATCTCTGAACGCAGAAGACGCTGACGGGCAAATTTATCCCACAAACCAAGCCGGCCTAGGTCGACGTTCGGCTTGGCGATGGTTAACAGCTCATGTAAATCTTCGAACCCTAGATTCACGCCCAGGCCGGCGAGAGGATGAACCACCCGCAGGGCATCGCCCAAAAGTAAAACGCGCCTGTGTGGATTTGCCGCTGCGGCAAGCTGCTGGTTCAACGGAAAAGCCTGACGTGGCGCGGCTTCCTGAATGTTGCCCAAACAGGCTTCACTCGCCCGTGTCAGTACCGAGCAAAATTCCGAGTCAGACAAGGTTAAACGCTGAGTTGCCTGCTGTTCAGACTGAGACCACACGATGGAACACAAATGCGGCTCCATGCTGGGCAGCAGCGCCAGCGGTCCGTCCAGCAAAAACCGCTGCCACGCCGTCGCGTCGTGTGGCCGCTCGGTTCGCACCACGGTAGTCATCGCCATTTGCCCAGTCGGCCACTGACGCACTGAGACATTCAACGCATTGCGAACCGCAGATTTTGCGCCGTCTGACGCGATCAAAAAATCGGTGTCGAGGGTTGTCATCTCGCCACCCTGATCCAGCCTCAGCACCACCGATTGATCCGTTGTCACAACATCGGTAACGCTGCCAAACGCCAGAGTGATATTTGAGTGCTCCTCAAGACGCTGCCACAGCTTGGCCAACAGCGGGGCAACTTCGACCAGCCAACCCAACTCACTGCGCTGCGCGCCCGCGGCATCGAAGGCCAGACGACTGGTGCCGCGTTCCTCCCAAACACACATTTTTGTATAGGCAGCTGCCTGCTCAGGCCAACTGTCGATCTGCCTCAGTAACGTCGCCGAACGCGGCGACAACGCGACATTTCGAATATCCATACCGAAAGCAGAAGGGCCGGGCCGAGGATGAGCGCGATCAACCAAGGTCACGGCATAACCTCGCCCAGCCAGACTCAGCGCGGTGGCGGCACCCACGGGACCACCGCCGGCGATCACTACAGAGTGGGCCTGTGCAGAGTCCATATTCAGGCAACCACCCTGGACATGTCGGTGTTGCCCGCACGGGCTGCCATCCTCGCTTCGATGTCGTCCGCATCCTTGATCAAGGCAGCTGTCAGTACCTGACAGCCCTCTTTTTGAATCAGCACCGCATCTTCAATGCGAATACCCAGACCCCGATAAGGCTCGGGTATATCTGCAGTGGAGTCATCCCGTGGAATGTAAATACCGGGCTCTACCGTGAGCACCATGCCGGGCATGAGATCCCGCCAGGCTTCACCCAAACGGTAGTCACCGACGTCGTGAACGTCCAAACCCAACCAATGGGAGGTCTTGTGAGGACAAAATCTGTTGTGATCTCCCTGGGCAATTACTTGCGCGGGGTCGCCCTGCAGCAGACCCAGTTCGATCAGACCTTCAACCAAAACCACCGTGGCAGCTTCATGGGGCAGATTGACATGATTGCCAGGGCGACAGGCATCGATAGCCGCACGATTTGCCGCCAAAACGATGTCGTAGACATCACGCTGGGCAGAGCTGAATCGGCCACTTACCGGATAAGTACGGGTGACATCTGACGCGTAATACTGCAGCTCGCAGCCCGCGTCGATCAGCACTAACTCTTGCGCCAACAAAACCGACTCGTTTTTAACGTAATGCAAAGTACAAGCGTTTTCGCCAGTGGCCACGATACTTGGATAAGCCTCTGATTTAGCCCCCTGGAGACGGTAACTGTAGTGCAGCTCCGCCTCGAGATCGCCCTCTGTCAGGCCAGGAATAATCATATCCAGTGCGCGGTATTGAGCGGCAACACTGATTTGTGCCGCTAGGGCCATCAGCTCCAACTCCTTGGCGCTCTTAATCAAACGCTGTTCGTGCAGCAAATGGCCCAACGTCAGGATCTCCCCCACCTCGGGTTCGTCGGCGGAACGCTGTTTCGCTAGGCGTTCTAGATACATCATCAAACGATGATCCCAGAACAAGTGCTCACCTAGGTTCATGTAAATCTGGCTACGTCCCTCCAGTAACCCCGGGAGAATCTCGTCGACGTCGGAAATAGGAAAGCCGTCATCAACCCCCAAGGCAAGCTGACAAGCGTCTGGGCCCAGCACGGGGCCGTCCCGACGTTCGCTGGTTGCGTCACGTTCACGGCAAAATACAATGGCCTCACCCTGAACTCGGCCCGGTAGCAGCACCAACAACGCATCCGGCTCACAAAAACCGGTCAGGTAATAAAAGTCACTGTCTTGGCGAAAAGGAAAATTTATATCACGGTTGCGACGTTGCTCACGGGCACCGGGCACGAGGGCGATGGAGCCGGGCCGCATACCGCCCAACAGGCGACGCCGGCGATGAGCGAAATCGCTCGGTTGTATGAGACGATCAGTCAATCGCAGATTCCACGGCCGCATGGTCGTCCATCAAGGCCAATATCAGCATGGTGCTAACCCGCAGGTACTCGTGAACCTCGGTAAGAGATGTTTCATGTTCCTCCAGTTCTCCAGGCTCAAAGTCCGCCTCCTGATAATCTTCCGGATCTAACGACGTCAGCGAAACGAAATCCTTGATGATTTCTTGCACATCTACCGGCAGTTCGCTGTGCTCCACATTTAACCCCGCCGCAAATCCCGCAAGGAAACCACCAGCCCAATTCGCAATAGTTTCCACCCGATCGCCGATGGGATCTTCATCATCGGCGATCAGGGGCTGGAAAATCATATTCTGGTCGTGGAGTTCGTCTAGGGCAGAATTCACAAAGGCGCCCAAGGACTCTTGGTCAGACAGCGCATCGATACCGACAAGATCCACGAAGTCGCTCAAAATGAACTCCGGGTTGCCGTTCACGGCCATGCCACAGACCATGCCGTGCAGCTCTTC
>JAACDS010000269.1 GCA_009936895.1 Pseudomonadota bacterium | reverse complement strand
TGGTTCATAGCGTTGCTCTAACCGGCTGAAACCGAGGCGTCGAGAAAGTCTTGGGCAAAGCGCTGTAGAACGCCGCCGGCCTCATAGATGGATACTTCCTCTGCCGTATCTAGGCGGCAAATCACCGGGATATCGATCTGTTCGCCATTGCGTCGCGTCATTGAAACCGTCAGCTCTGCTCCTGGGGCTGGGCTGCCTTTGACGCTAAAGATTTCGGTACCGTCGATGCCATAGGTCAGCCGGGTTTCGCCCTTGGTAAACTCCATTGGTAGCACGCCCATGCCCACAAGGTTTGTACGGTGAATGCGCTCAAATCCCTCGGCGACAATGGCCTCGACACCGGCCAGACGAACACCTTTCGCCGCCCAATCTCGTGAGCTGCCTTGGCCGTAGTCGGCGCCGGCTACAATGATCAACGGTTGTTTGCGCTCCATATAGGTTTCGATGGCTTCCCACATCCGCACCACATGGCCCTCAGGCTCGATGCGCGCCAATGAACCTTGTTTGATTTCGCCGGCCTCGATGACCATTTCATTCAACAGTTTCGGATTGGCAAAGGTCGCGCGCTGGGCGGTGAGGTGATCACCGCGGTGGGTCGCATAAGAGTTGAAGTCTTCTTCCGGTAGTCCCATTTTGTGCAGGTACTCGCCTGCGGCACTGTCGAGCAATATTGCGTTGGACGGTGACAAGTGGTCTGTCGTGATGTTGTCGCCCAGCACAGCCAAGGGGCGCATATCGGTGAGTGCGCGCTCACCGGCCAAGGCACCTTCCCAGTAAGGGGGCCGGCGAATGTAGGTGCTTTGGGGGCGCCAGTCGTATAGCGGCTCCGTCATTTCTGTGACGTCCTTGACGTCCAGAAACATGGGGTCATAAACCGCGGTGAACTGAGCAGGTTTGACACTTTGAGCCACGATGGCGTCGATCTCTTCATCGCTTGGCCAGATGTCGATGAGCTTCACCGGGTTGCCGTCCTGATCGGTACCCAGTACATCTTGCTCGATATCAAATCGTATGGTGCCTGCGATGGCGTATGCCACGACCAGCGGGGGCGACGCCAAAAAAGCTTGTTTGGCGTAGGGATGAATTCGGCCATCAAAGTTGCGGTTGCCTGATAGCACAGCCGTGGCGTAGAGGTCGCGGTCGATCACTTCTTGCTGAATAACCGGGTCCAGTGCGCCGCTCATGCCGTTACATGTGGTGCAAGCAAAGGCTACGATACCGAAACCCAGCTGCTCCAATTCCGGTAGCAGGTTGGCGTCTTCCAGATACAGCTGGACGGCTTTAGAACCGGGAGCCAGAGAACTTTTCACCCAAGGCTTGCGAGTCAGTCCCTTGGCGTTAGCGTTGCGTGCCACCAGTCCCGCCGCGATGACGTTGCGCGGATTACTGGTATTGGTGCAGCTGGTGATCGCTGCGATGATGATCGCGCCGTCGGGCATTTTGCCCGGCTCGGATTCCACCACGCCGCTGATGCCTTCTGCGGCCAAATCCGCTGTTGACACGCGGCGGTGGGGGTTCGAGGGTCCCGCGAGGGTGCGGCCGACACTGGACAGATCAAAGCGCAGCACCCGCTCGTACTGAGCGTCTTTCATGCTGTCGGCCCATAGCCCCGTTTGTTTGGCATAGTTTTCCACGAGTGCGACCTGCTCGTCGCTGCGTCCGGTGAGACGCAAATAGTCGGTGGTTTTTTCGTCGATGTAAAACATGGCCGCGCTGGCACCAAATTCTGGCGTCATGTTGGAAATTGTCGCTCGGTCGCCCAGCGTAAGGGCGTCAGCTCCTTCTCCGTAGAATTCTAGGTAAGTCGAGACCACGCGCTCTTCGCGTAAGAATTCGGTAATCGCCAGCACGATATCCGTGGCCGTGATGCCTTCTTGGCGGGTGCCGACAAGCTCTACGCCAACAATATCCGGTAGGCGCATGTAGGAGGCGCGGCCAAGCATGACGCTTTCCGCTTCCAGACCACCGACACCAATGGCGATCACACCGAGGGCATCTACATGGGGCGTATGACTGTCGGTGCCAACCAGCGTATCTGGGAAGGCTACGCCGTCCCGGGCGTGGATAACAGGAGACATCCGTTCCAGGTTGATCTGGTGCATGATGCCGTTGCCCGGAGGGATAACATCCACATTTTCAAAGGCGGTCTTGGTCCAGTTGATGAAGTG
>JAACDS010000031.1 GCA_009936895.1 Pseudomonadota bacterium | reverse complement strand
GGATTTGAGCATGCCTCCGTGAGCTTCAAAGGTGACTGTGCCCTGAAAATGTATGGTGCCTGAGGCAGTGCCGTCAGCTGCTATGGCTAAATCGCCGCCAGGCTCGGCCGCAAAGATGAAGGTGCCATCGTCTGCTCGGGTCGCGCCATCGGTTGCTGTGATCGAGCCTTCCGATGCCTCAACGTAGTTTCTGAAACTGGCTTTTACGCCCCAAGTTAATGTGGTGAAACTCATCGATGCTCCGTATCTTGTGAAAGGTAAAGCATGCCCGATTGGCGATAAATTGCATCACTGATTCAAGCCGGCAGCAGACACGAGCTTCACCTTATAGGGCGTTGTGATATTCCGTCATATCGATACCAAATGCTCGATATCGCGCCTCCACCGCGGCAAGGGTATGAGCGGTCCAATATTCGTGACCCGGCGCTGGAAAGCCAAGCACCGTGCGCTGTGCAACCGTCGCCTGGGCGATCAGTTTTTCCATCAATTTGTCGGGTTCATACATAGACCACGACCATGCCGAGTGGAGTGGGCTCAACCATTCACGGTCGGACTTCGTGAACGTCAGGTTCTGCACCAGACGCAAGGTATCGGGTTTCACGGGCCGTCCCCGGTGCCAGGTGTCGTGGCGGTAAAGCAGCACAGAACCAAACCGGTATTTGGCCACCTCCTCGCGAGGGTAGAGGTTTTCGGCCCGAAAGGTCGCTCCTCTTGAGTCGTGCTCTGCCATATACGCTTCGGCCTGCAGTCGATCGTTTATGTAGTCTAGATCACCGACGCCGGGTGTTTGAGTTATTGGCCACGGGTAGGCGGGGTCATCGGGCCCACGTCGTGGCACCACTGCGGTTGCCCCCTCACATTCGTCGTAGCTGTTGAGGTAGACGATCATCTCAACGGCGTCCGGGTGATCCCATTCCGGTGGATGGACCAGTGAGTGATTTGGGTAGTCGCAGTGCATCCGTTGATCGGCATTGTTATCAGCGTTGGGTGAGGCATCGCTACCGTACTTCGGCCAAAGATCAGATTGCGTCAGTCGCAGCTCCAGAACGGATACACCCAGAAGATCGGCGACGGCTTGAAGCAACGTCGGATGTAGGGTTATCGCGTTAAACGCCGTTGAGCGTGATGGAAAAACAAAGCGTTGACTGCTGCTGAAGTCGTTGTAACGCTCGGACGCCTTAGAGTTTGGTTCAGGATAGAACGCCAGTGCATCGTGCTTGAGCGCCGCCAGTAGCTCTTGCGGCAGCAGATCGTGCACCAGCGTGAAGCCTCTGTCTCGCCAACTGCGGATGTGTTCGTCATCCAATCGATTATTGATAAGGCGCTCTGATTGAAAGTAACTGACCGTTGCTTCTTCCATGTGGCACTCCGTTTTGCAAGCTTGGAACATGCTCGTTCGCTGGGCGCGATAGTAACGGCACGTGCTAGGCTATAAAAGTTACCTTACGTGTGACCTCGCGATGCATTACCCAGAAAAGGTTTAGGGATTAAGCGATGACCGTTCCGAACAACAAGACACCGGTGTTTTCGTCTCGGGCCGTTCTGATGAACTTCCTGGTACTGGTGCTGTGCTCGCAATTCGCGTTTTCCGTCTTGGCGATGAAGGGGGCCCTGCTGCCCCAGATGCTTGAGCTGTGGAACATTTCGAAAACGCAGTTCGGCATCCTGATGTCGATATACGGCATCGTTCACAACATTCTTTACGTTGCGCTTGCTTGGGTACAAGACCGCTTTTC
Organism: Pseudomonadota bacterium; assembly: GCA_009936895.1. Taxonomy (GTDB): domain Bacteria; phylum Pseudomonadota; class Gammaproteobacteria; order Pseudomonadales; family Azotimanducaceae; genus UBA4421. Next base: position 21,482 of record JAACDS010000031.1, on the reverse strand, counting down.
CGCCCGGGTTCTGATTCCGGTAAATATGATCATGGGTGGCCTCACGACGTTTTTTCTTGGTCAAACTACTGATTTCGCGACGCTGTGTTTTTTGTTCGTCATGTTGTCGCTTTGGTGTGAGGGCGCGTTTTGGCCGGCGGTATTGTCGGCAGTGCGTAAAACCACAGATGACACGAACCAAGGCAAAGTTTTTGGTTTATTGGAAGGTGGACGAGGAGCTGTTGAGCTGTTGCAAAATGGCGTCACGGTGGCCCTGTACGTGTTCATGGGTTACAGCATTTTAGGCCTGCAGTTGGCCTTTATGATGAACGCAGTCGTCATGATTCTTCTTGGAGTGGTGTCCTGGTTTTTGTTGCCGGCACAAACGCTGCTCAAAACAGACAGCGATCCAAAATTGGCGAATCAGGAAGTGCTGGCCGGTATGAAGCTGACATTGCGCCTGCCTGAAGTCTGGCTTGCCGGGGCAGTGGGCTTTTGCGTCTATTTTGTTTATACGGCGATGCCGTACTTTGTGACCTACCTTGGTGAGATGTACCTGCTGCCCGCCTTGGCTATTTCGATCTTTGGCATCGCCTCAACATCGGGCGGACGCATTGCGGTTGCTTTACCATCTGGATACGTCGCGGATCGCTTTCTTGGTGGCGCGGTAGGCGGTCTCGGCGCAGGCTTTGTGCTGACTCTTGGGCTGGGAACGGTGATGGTGGTTTGCACCCTGATGGGCGGGGCATCATGGGTGGCGATGAGCAGTATGATGGCCTTCGCCTTTGCCATCTTTTTTATGCGCGCCCTGTATTTTGCCCCCTACGGTGAAATGGGACTGCCTCAACGGTTCTCCGGCTCGGTGATCGCCATGGCATCCTTCATCGTCTACCTGCCGTCGTCCTTCGCCTACCTGCTGTGGGCGTTGATTTTGGACGGTAATCCCGGCGCGCGCGGTTATGCGCTGATGTTTTTCGCACTGAGTGTCGTGTCGGTGGTGGGCTTCCTTCTTGCCCGGGCGCTGCGCCGACGAATGCGCAGTGGTACAGCAGATCGCGTTGCCGTACTCGTGGCGGCGCTGGACGCAAAGCTGGGACTGCAAGGCCGCGAGAAACGCTTGAGTGATCTGATCAATCAAAAAACATCCTGAGAGGAATAACAGATTTATGAAAATTACGCCTCACGAGTACGATTTTGGCGCGGCGATCGAAGGTGTTGATTTGTCTGCATCGCTTACCGAGGCGCAAACGATGCGTATTCGGGAGGCTTGGTTGCGGCATCGGGTGGTTTATTTTCCAGACCAAACAATGTCCCATGAGCAGCTGGAAGCGTTCAGCCAAACCATCGGGCCCTTTGGTGATGATCCCTACGTACAGGCCATAGATGGGCACGAGCATATCGTGGAAGTGCGACGCGAAGCCGATGAAGACGTTCCGTTATTCGGTGGCACGTGGCATTCGGATTGGTCTTTTCAGAAAACGCCGCCAAACGCGACGATTCTTCACGCCAAGGTGATACCGCCGGTTGGCGGAGGTACCCACTACGCGGATGGTGTGCGGGCTTACCAAAACCTTGATCCCGTATTGCAGACCGAACTGGACCATCTCTTGGCCATTCACAGCGCTCGCAAACCCTATAGCCATGCCGGTGTAAAAGCCGGCGGAGGGGATAGGCGCAGTATGACCCTGTTGCCAAGCGACGATGCGCTAAAGACCCAGCTGCATCCTATAGTGAGAACACACCCTGAAACGGGAGAGAAAGCATTGTGGGTCAACCCTCTGTACACCATTGGAATTGATGGCCTTGCCGACGCAGAGAGCGACCAAATGCTGGCTAAATTGTTCGAGCATATGAAACAGCCTGAGTTTGTCTACTGTCATCATTGGCGACCCAATATGCTGATGATTTGGGATAACCGCTGCGTGACGCACAGCGCCCAAGGAGGGTATGCGGGTCACCGACGTGTCTTGCACCGGCTAACCGTCGCGGGCAGCGCACCATACTAACAAAGACGCAAGGTGGCCGGGCGTAGGGTCTAAGCGGTCTTGCAAAATTAGACAAAGGGAGAAGCAATAATGTTACTCGGTAGAGTGATTCTCGGAGTATCCGCTTTCATTTTAACTGGCTACGGGTTGCTGTGTTTGGTTTCGCCTGAGCTTCCCGCACAGTACTCGGGTCTCAGGATCAGCAACGGCGATGCGTTCGCGGAAATTGGCGCAATGTACGGCGGACTTCAAACCGGGTTGGGCCTGTTTTTCTTGCTGGCGGTTGTGAAGTTAGAGTTCTTTCGGCCGGCCTTAGTCGTCTTGATTTTTGCCATTGGCAGTTTGGCCTTGGGCCGTTTGGTCTCTTTGATGATCACCGATCAGCTCATAACAACCTATACCTATGGCGCGCTTGGATACGAATTGGTCACTGCCTGCTTGGCCGTTATTGCCTTACTGAGAGCTTCCCATGACCCAACATGAGTACATTTTTATCGCGGTCTCGATTATTTTGGGTCTGGCGATAACAAGGCTATTGAATAACGCGGCCATGCTCCTTCGCGGCAGAGACGTCATCAATTTTCATTGGTCGTCGGCTATCTGGGCCTTCAGCATCATGCTCTACATCTTGCAGCTGTGGTGGGTGGGGTGGAGTTTGCGTGTGCTTCAGGAGTGGCAGTTTACGGATTTCATCGTTTTGGTGTTTGGTTGCTCTTGTCTCTATGGAGCATCGGGAATGGCGTTGAGTGAACCCGGCGAAGAAGGTCTCGATATGCTTCGTGAGAGCCAGCGCTGGGGGCGGCTGTCCGCCCTGTTCATGCTGATGTATTTTTTCGTTGGGCCCTACATCAATATTGTCAAACTGGACGCGCCTGTCCTGCCGTCTCTCATCGTTCCCGCCATCGGTATTGTGCTCATGGCCTTGGTGATCAGCGTGCCCCGATTCTTTCGTTTTTGGTCAGTGCTCTTTTTCATCTACTCAATGAGTGTGCTGGTGTTAACGGTGTGAAATTTGACCGCAGCCACAGATGTGGGTGCGTCGACGGGCTGTTCGATACTATAGATGGCTCGGTTCAATCCGTTGGGTCTAGTCGCTAAGCCGGCTTTTTTTGAACTTTTGACGATCCGGGCTTTCCTCCCTCTGCCAATGTCCGTACAGTCGCGGCTCCGCTGGAAGGGGAGGCGTACGCCACATCTTTGCAGCAAACGAATCTCTCATCTTTGTGTGGTCTGGTCGCTGTTGAAGACAGCGACGGGCGTTGTGCAATGTCTGCAGTCAGGTTCACAACTACATATTGAGTCGTTCTATGCCTGATTTTCTCCTCGGCGAAGGTGCTTCGTTGAAAAACGATCTGTTGTCGGGTTTAACCGTCGCCCTTGCCTTGGTGCCAGAGGCTGTTGCCTTTGCTTTTGTTGCCGGAGTAGAGCCTCTGGTTGGACTGTACGCGGCGTTTATGGTGGGCTTCATCACTGGTGTTCTCGGGGGGCGTCCGGGCATGATCAGCGGAGCGACCGGCGCGCTTGCGGTGGTGATGGTCTCTCTGGTGGCGCTGCATGGCGTTGAATATTTGTTCATCACCGTCGTTTTGATGGGCTTGCTGCAGATTTTCGCCGGGATACTACGACTGGGTAAGTTCATCCGCATGGTGCCGTATCCCGTGATGCTGGGATTTGTAAACGGTCTGGCTATCGTGATCTTTCTCGCCCAGCTCAGTCAGTTTGGGGTTCCAGGTGAGCCGGGCTGGCTGCATGGCACTTTTATGCAAGACTCCATTCTCGACGTTGCGTGGTTGCAGGGCAAGGAGCTTTACAGCCTGGTGGCACTGGTGGTTTTGACCATGCTGATCATTAACTTGCTGCCTCGACTAACCACCGCAGTGCCGTCTTCGCTGGTAGCCATCGTCGTGGTGTCTGGATTGGTGTTGGGGTTGGATATTGATACCAAGATTGTCGGTGATGTCGCCTCCATCCAAGGAGGCTTGCCGAGCTTTCACATTCCAGCGGTGCCATTCACTTTTGAAACGCTCTTCATTGTTTTTCCTTACGCGATCATTCTCGCCGCCATTGGACTGATTGAATCTCTATTGACCATGCGCTTAATCGACGAACTGACCGAGTCTCGAGGTCGAGGCAACAAAGAATGCATCGGCCAAGGTGTGGCCAATACCGTCGCTGGTTTTTTCGGTGGCATGGGCGGTTGCGCAATGATCGGCCAGAGCATGATTAATGTGAACTCGGGCGGTCGCGGACGCTTATCGTCCATCAGTGCTGCAGGCTTTTTGTTGTTGTTTATCTTGGTTGGCTCTCAGTTTATCGAGCAAATTCCGCTGGCGGCGCTGATAGGCGTGATGTTCATCGTCGTGGTGGGCACCTTTGAATGGAGCAGCTTTCGCATCATTCGCAAGGTTCCCGGCACCGACGCGCTGATCTTGGTCGTGGTTTCTGCGGTGACGGTAGCCACCGACCTAGCGGTTGCCGTGGTCGTCGGTGTGATTATTTCAGCCTTAGTATTCGCATGGGAGCATGCCAAGCATATTCGCATCGAAGCCCGCGAAGACCACAAAGGCTCTACGGTGTATGCGGTTACCGGGCCGTTGTTTTTTGGTTCGGTGACATCGTTCCTAGCGCGCTTTGATCCGCGGGCCGATAACGACGACGTGATCATTGATTTCGCACGCTCGCGAGTGGCCGCTCACTCTGGGTTGGAGGCCATTGATACGCTGGCCGATCGTTACGTTGCCGCCGGGAAAACCTTGCGGTTGGTGCATCTAAGCGATGAATGTCGGCGCTTGCTGAAGCGTGCTGGCAATTTGGTTGAAGTGAATGTGATTGAAGACCCGAAGTATTTCGTTGCTGAAGACAGCCTAGCCTGAACATAGGCGACATGCTCCTATCCTAGGGCTGAGCCCGCGCAAGACTGAACCGTTACCTGACGATCCGCACAGGTGAATGTCAGGGTGCCAGATGGAGCAAGGCCGCCCGATCTTAGAGCCGACGTTTCGCGGTCTGGTCAACCAATCTTAAACGCATTGCGCAGTCTTAAACGCATTGCGCGTTGCAGATGTTGCCGTTATGTTTTGGGTTCTTCATCAACAAGAATAAGGAAAATAATGATGAAAACTCTCAAGCGCATGTGTTTGATCGCAGCAATGGCTTTCTCCACCAGTACCGCGTTAGCGAGCACTCCTGTCCCTGAATACGCAGCGTTAGAAAGCTTCGCCTGCAACTTTCAGCCCGGTAAAGATCGTAGCGATATGGTCAAGTGGGCCGGCAAGTGGAATGCCGCCGTAAAAGACATTTTTTCAGCCCCGTATATGGCGATGCTACTGGACCCGTTTTTGATGAATCCTGCTGATCAGCAGCACGATTTCTACTGGGTTGGATATTCGCCTAACTTCGCTGCCCAAGGCGCCATTCAAGACGACTGGAATGCAAAAGCAGGTAAGTTAGCAGACGAACTTCTGGCAACCGCCGACTGTGATACCCACGTGATATGGGCAATGACGACTACCCGCGATTCCGGCAATGCCACACCGCCCGCCACTGGGGTGCTGACCTTTCAAGCGTGTTCCATGATTGGTGATACCACCATGATGGATCTCGCGGCCAAGGACGCGCAGATGAATGCGTTCATGGACAGTATCGGCCAGCAGAGTCCTCGCTGGCGCTGGTGGCCTATCAGCGGCTTGAGCAGTGCGAATCAGATGGATTTCCTCAGTGTCTCCGGCAATCTGACTCTGCAACAGAAAGGTCAGACGATGGATGATTTTGTCAAGAACGGCGGCTTGCAGGCGCAAATGGAGATTTATTCTGACGTAATGGAGTGCAACGCCATGGGTACATCACTCTTTACGCGTGTCGGTGGGAACATGTCTCAATAGGGCGCTCTTTTAAGGGGGGGCACCGCCTCCCCGGTTCCGACGTGAATCGTAGATGTCAAAATCTACGACGACTGAGTTCCGATCTAGTCCGTTTTCCGGATCATTCCTACATGATCTTAGGGCGCGGCAGATATTTCTGGCCCCATCCTTGCATCATAAGTTACTTAGCGTAACGTAAACCCCAAGCGTCTGGCGGCGTCACGAGCTGTCACAGGGCGTGCAAGGTGCAGAGAATCCAAACAGTTGTCCGGTCCAGATAAGGAATGAAAACGAACCATGAGTTCTATTGAGATACCCGTCATTGCGGGCGATGGCATTGGCCCAGAGATTACATCGTCTGTTCTGAAAATAGTCGATGCTGCAGTAAGTCCCACTAGCCTAAAGGTGGAATGGATTCCCGTCGTCGCAGGCCTCAGTGCCCTAGAACAGGGTGCCGAGCTGATTCCCCAGCGAACCATGGATGAGATTGCTCGATGCGGGGTGGCGCTGAAAGGCCCGTGTACCACCCCGGTTGGCGAGGGTTTTACTTCAATCAACGTGAAGCTACGCAAGGCCTTCAATTTGTATGCGGCGGTGCGGCCCGTGCGCAGCATGCCCGGTGTTGAAACTCGATACCAAGACGTAGACCTGATCATCATTCGGGAGAATACCGAGGGTCTCTACAGCGGCGTCGAAAACGAAGTGACGCCGGGTGTGGTCATGAGCATGAAGGTCGCTTCGCAGGCGGCATGTCAACGCATTGCGACCTGGGCGTTTCGCTTTGCGAACCGTCGTGGACGAGAAAAAGTCACCGTACTGCACAAGGCCAACATCATGAAGTTGACGGATGGCTTGTTTCTCAAGTGCGCGTCCGATGTTCATGCGAACGACTACCCTAACATCGCCTTCGAATCGACGATCATTGACGCGGGGGGTATGAAGTTGGTGCAAGACCCGTCTCAGTTCGATGTGCTGTTGCTGGAAAATTTGTACGGTGACGTGATCAGTGACCTGTGCGCTGGCTTGGTCGGTGGCCTGGGCGTCGTTCCCGGTGCCAATATCGGAGAAGATTTGTCGATTTTCGAGGCGGTACACGGTAGCGCACCGGATATTGCCGGCCGCAATATCGCAAACCCACTGGCGTTGCTGATGTCATCGGTCATGATGCTGAACTTTCTGGCAGAAAAACGTCAGATGCCAGCGTTAGCTGACAGCGCTGAGCGGATTCGCCGTGCCTACGATGCATGCTTGATTCACGGAGAAAAAACTCAGGATTTGGGCGGCGATTTGGGCACTGCAGAATTTGCTGACGCGGTGATCGCACGCTTTTAATCGGCCACCAAGATTTCGGCATTGGAAGGCAAATTGCCCATGGTCGCAGAGACACGGAGCGTTTTGATGAGGGATAACGCCTCATCCTAGACAATACGAACCGTCTCGCATAGCATCATGCCAAAGCGTAGGGGCAGGGCAGCTATGAAAGTGAGAGTGAATGAGGTCGAGCATCACGTGGCAGCCGACTGGCGCGATGAAACGTTGCTTACCGTTCTGCGCGAGCACCTTGGTCTAGCGGGGACAAAGTTTAGCTGCGGTATCGGTCAATGCGGAGCGTGCGTAGTGCACGTCGATGGTTCCGCAATAAACAGTTGTCTGATTTCGATCGCAGATGTTGAGAACAAAAACATACTGACTATCGAGGGACTCGCGAGCGGCGACGGCAGTTTGCACCCTTTGCAGCAAGCTTGGATTGATGAAAACGTGCCTCAGTGTGGCTTCTGTCAGTCCGGCCAGATCATGCAGGCACTGGCGTTGGTTGGCGATAAGCCCGATCCAACCGATGCGGATATCGACAGCGTCATGAGCGGCAATCTGTGTCGATGTGGCACCTATGACCGTATCCGCAAGTCCATCAAGAAGGCGGCCCTCGTCATGCGGAGTACTTCGTAATGGTCTCCATATCTCGCCGTAATTTTTTGATCGCGACGGGTTGGGTGGCGGCTGGCGTGACCGGAGTGTACGCACTGAGTAAACACGCCGTCGCCGTTGCTCCAACGATCATTTTTCCTGACGAAACCTCTGGCGCAGCTTGGGTGCAAATCCGTCCTGGCGGTGTCTGCCATATGTTTTTTCCAAGAGTTGATATGGGGCAGAACGCGAACTCCGGTCTGGCGCAAATTGTGGCTGAAGAACTGAACATCGACGTCGAAGACATTCAGGGTGTGCAGCCATCTACCAGTGATGTACCACCGCTGGCGGTTACTGCAGGCAGCATGTCAATGACCGCATTTTCGCGTCCCTTGGCCATTGCCGCTGCGACGTTGCGTGAAGGCTTGAGAGATCGCGCCGCCGTCAAGCTTGGCGAACCGGTGGCTGCTGTGCTCGATGATGTCGGCGGCTTTCAAACGTCTGACCGGCGCAAAGTAAGCTATGCCGATTTAGTCGATGACACGGGTTTGGTGATCGAACGTGAATCCGATCAGGCAGTACCTGCGCTTTATGCTTTTGACAGTGGGCGTCAGAAAACACAGGTAGGGCACCCCAAAAGTCCCTTGGGCATTCGAGACCTGGTAACCGGTGGCCGTGTCTATACCGCCGATGTTCCGATGACAGGGGTTTTGTACGGTCGTGCTGTGCAACCGCCGGTCCGCAGCGCACAGATTGCGTCCTTGGACACCTCGGGTGTCGCGGAGGTTCGGGGCGTTGTGACCTTGGTTGAGGAGGGCGACTTCGTCGGAGTGGTGTGTACCACACCGAGGGCTGTGGACAAGGCTATTGCGCAGATCCAGGTGACTTGGGATCTGCAGCAACCGATAACCGAAGAAGAAATTAGCCGCCTAATCGATGTCGATGGGAAAATGGCCGCCGGTGATTTAGAACATATTCTTCAGGACAAGGCCCATCGACGGAATGCCGATTGGTCTGTTGATCTGCGTTTTGATGTACAGGTGCAGACCCATGCCGCCCAAGAGCCCAGAGCGGCCATTGCGCGTTTTAATGATGCAGGCGCAGATCATCGTCTGGAAATCTGGACCGGCACTCAGGATCCCTTTGGTATGCAGCGCTTCGCGTCTATGGATACCGGGCTTTCTGAATCAGATGTGGTGATTTACCTCCAGCGTCTTGGTGGCGGTTTTGGCGGGCGCGAGCATTATGAAGTGGAGCGAGATGCGGTGAGGCTTGCCCGAGCGGTGGGGCGCCCGGTGAAAGTTCAGTGGACCCGGGCTGACGAATTTATGGCCAGCCGCAGCCGGCCCGCGTCAGCGCATCGAATAAGAATTGCGAGCGACGATCAGGGTAACCTAACGGACTGGTGGTACGGCTATGTGACGGGCCACGTGGTGTTTGCCCGGGAACGGCTGCCGGGCTGGCTGTTGCCCGTCGCACGACTGTCCGACGATTCTGGTGTGGTGAAGGGTGCCATCGCTCCTTACCAGGCACCGCATCAGCGTGTGGAATGCGAAGACGTTGATCTGCCAATAGATCTCGGTGTTTGGCGTTCGTTGAACGGTGCGTCCGCTATCTTTGCCATTGAATCTGCCATGGATGAACTGGCGGTACTGCAGGGCAAGGAGCCGGTAGCCTTTAAGATTGCGCAAATGCAGGGCGAGCAGCCTCGCTTGGCCCATTGCTTAGCCACAGTGCGCAAGCTGAGCGCGAAACGGCGCCTCCCTGAAGCCGCCGGTTACGGTCGAGGCTTTGCTTGCGGCATATACGACGGCCGATGTTTTGTGGCGGTCAGTGCCGATGTTTTTGTGGATGAGGTGAATCAGCAGATTAATGTCCTGCACCTATGCTGTGCTCAGGACGTGGGCATGGCCGTCAATCCGGACCAGCTTCGCGCGCAGATTGAAAGTAATCTGGTGTGGAGTATTGGCATGGCGCTGCTCGAACGTTTCGAGGTCGCCGACAATACCATTCAAAGTTCGAACTTTGACAACTACACCATTCCTCGGATGAGAAACATGCCGACTCTCGATATTGACATTATCGATCAGCCGAACTTGCCGCCAACGGGTGCTGGCGAGGTTGCCCTCGTAGCAGGCCCGCCAGCTATTGCTAATGCGATTCGCGACGCCAGTGGTTTTCGCGCCCTGAGTCTGCCCATTCGCTTTGCAGATATCTAACCGCAGCGCAAAGACAGCAGTCGCGCTGGGTGAGGACAAACGACACTGATGGTTTAAATCAACGGAGACCCGATATGACTTTTAGGCGTTCACTCTTACCAATTCTGTTAACAATAACATCGCTGGTCGTGGCTCTTTCCGCCGTGCCAGCAAAGGCTGAGACCGGAAAGGTCTACCACACCGTGGTGTTTTGGCTGAAAGCCGATACGCCCAGCGGGGTGGTTGAGGAAATCACCCGATCCGTCAAAGCCCTTGAGAATTTGTCGATGGTGGAGTCTGTTGTGGTTGGTACACCGGTCATGAGCGAGCGCGAAGTTGTTGATGACAGCTTTGGCGTGGCATTTACCATGACCTTCAAAGACGAAGCGGCGCTTGCTGCTTACGGCGAGGATCCTGAGCACAAAAGATCCAGCGAATTTACATTGCAGTATGTGACACGCGGCGTGATTTACGACTACAGGGCGCCCTAGCGTCGGCGTTTCAACCGGGCGTTTTAGGGCGTGTTCTGTCAAAGCGACTCGTGAGGTGAGATGATCCGACCCAAAGTCTCAACAGTGGCAGACATGCAACAAAAAGCAAACGTCAAACGTCGAAACTCGAACTCTCATGAAGCGATTCTTGATGCAACTGTAAAGTTGCTGGGCTCCTCGGGTTACATCGATTTTTCCATTGAAAAAGTTGCCAGTCAGGCCGGCGTGGGGAAGCAGACAATTTATCGCTGGTGGCCTTCTCGTGCTGATCTGGTTCTCGAGGTATGGCGGGATCGCCTGTTACCACCCTTGGCACCCTACGACGGCACAAGCCCCTTACAGGGCTATCTGGAAAAATCATTGTTCTCCTTTGGCCAAATCCTTAGCCGAGCCGATAGCCGACAGGCAGCCATCTGCGTTCTGGCGGAAGCGCACCGCGACCCGCAGTTGTACAAGCGTATGGAAGAGGCGGTCTATGCGCCCCGTATTAAGCTGATTGCAGACGCATTCCGCCGGGCTCAAGACGAGAATCTGTTTCCCGCCCATTTCGATATCGACCTTCTGATCGATGCTCTGTACGGCGCGGTTTGGTACAAGGTCCTTATTCGCTTCGAAAAAGTGAGTAAGGGCTACATCAGGACGCTTGTGGATCAAGTGCTCTCTGAGGCGTAACGCCATCCAGGCTTAACGAGATTACGGTGAGACTCTCGCAAAAGTAGAGGCTTTCAGGCCCCCACGAAAGAGTGTTACGCTTAAAACAATACGAACCGTCTCGTATCATTTCGGGCGCTCAGGGCGAAATGGACGGACGTCATAAAGGCTGGCTAAAGGAGTAGGACATGTCGGGTTCTTTTAATCATCGATCGACCGCTGATGAGGTGCTGGATGGAATGGACCTCACGGGGAAGCGAGCGTTGGTGACCGGTGGCGCCTCAGGCATTGGGGTAGAGACCGTTCGAGCGTTGGCATCCAAGGGCGCTGAAGTTGTGATTGCGGCCCGTAACACGCAGCAGGCCGAAGCGGCGAGAGCATCCATCGTCGCGTCCACCGGCAATCACAACATCAGCATCGTGGTGCTGGATCTGGGATCCCTGGCGAAGGTCGAAGCGGCAGCAACCGAATGCCTGCGGCGTTTCGATCGTCTGGACATCCTCATGAACAACGCGGGGGTCATGGCTTGTCCGCTCGCCCAGACCGAAGACGGTTTGGAGCTTCAGTTTGGCTCAAATCACATAGGTCACTTTTATTTCACTAAGTGTTTGATGCCTTTGCTTTTGGCGGGTGGACCTTCGCGTGTGGTATCGCTTACCTCTATGGCGCACCGGATGTCGCCGGTGGTCTTTGATGATATCCAGTATGCCAAGCGTGCATACGACAAATGGCAGGCGTATGGCCAGTCAAAAACGGCAAATGCGTTGTTTGCAGTTGGCCTGAATGCCCGATTTTCAGATCGCGGCGTAGAGGCCTTTTCCGTTCACCCGGGTGCGATTGCGACACCAATAGGGCGGCATCTGGCGGCGGAAGAAATTGAACAACTCGTTAAGGACAACGCGACGTCCGCAACCAACCCGGAAGACGCTGATCAGGGCGGTATCAAAACCGTTGCGCAAGGAGCAGCTACCTCTATTTATGCCGCAACTGCGCTGGAGTTGTCCGGCAAGGGCGGCGCTTACCTTGAAAATTGCGGCGTCGCTGACGTGGTCCCCGATGACCCTAGTTTCCGAGGTGGTGTGCGTGACTATGCGGTTGATGTTGAGCAAGCAGACCGCCTGTGGAATGTGTCAGAATCGATGGTAAGCCAGCTATTGGGGAGTTGATTTGATGGCAGCGCAAAATAAACCGCTTGCGGGCGTTAAAGTCATTGATCTGACGCAAATTTATCAGGGGCCGTATGCTGCCTTTTTGTTTGCTCAGGCCGGTGCAGACGTTATCAAGGTGGAGCCGTTGGCCGGCGAACGTCTGCGTGGCGCCGGTGGTGCGAAAACACCGCTGTCCTTCGCCATGCTCAATTCAAACAAGAGAAGCATCACCCTGAATCTTCGCGATGAAGAGGGAAAGAAACTGCTGCGCGAGTTGGTCAAAGACGCTGATGTTTTGCTGGAAAATTATGCGCCGGGAGTGATGGATCGCCTAGGAGTGGGTTGGGAGGCGTTGAAAGACATGAATCCAACGCTGATTTACGGCTCGGGCACCGGCTACGGCTTATCGGGGCCCGATCAGGATCTGCTTGCCATGGATCACACGATTCAAGCAGCTTCTGGAGTTATGAGTGCCACGGGTGACGCCGATTCGCCGCCGAGCAGATCCGGAGGGGCTCCCTGCGATATCATGGGCGGTATACATATGTACGCTGGGGTGCTGGCGGCTCTGCAGGGGCGTGCCGCCACAGGACGTGGCACACGTGTTGAAGTATCGATGCTGGAAGCCATGTATTTCACCCTGAGTTCGGAGCTGAGTATTCATCACGCCACCGGTGAACTGCCGCCGCGGAACAGCGCACGCTCTCCTTCCAATGTATGCCCCTATGGTCGCTACCCCTGTAAGGACGGATGGATCGTGGTGATCTGTGTCGCCGAAACCCATTGGCACAACCTGCTGAAAGTGATTGGTCGTTTGGATGACAAAGACAATCGTGACTACCGCAATTCCATGGCGCGCAAAAAACGCGAGCACTTGATCGATGCGATGATTAATGCCTGGACGGTGGAACGTACGCGAGATGAAGCCTACGAAGAACTACGCGCGAACCGCATCCCTGTCGCACCCATTCGCACCATTGATGAAGTGCGTGATGATCGTCACTTGCACGAGCGGGGAATGCTGCACTACAAAAATCATGAGTTGCTAGGTGAGGTGGTGTTGCCCACCAGTCCGATTCGATTTTCGGATTACGATCTGACGGAGCCTGAGTTCTATCCGGAAATTGGTGCGCACAATGACGAAGTTTACGGTGCACTAAACTTGAGTGCCGAAGACCTAGACCGGTTGAAGGCTGCGGGCGTGATCTGAGGTCACCACTGCAGTGCGATGCAGACGGCGAGGATAATCAAAAACTGTGAGAGCAGTATCCAAGGATAGCTCTTAGGTGCGTTTGCTGCCGATTGGAACGACTGCGGTGACGCCGACGTTGGATTGGGTGCCGGTTTCGCGATGGCTGAGCCCAGCACGATGCAGACGAATGCCGCGACGAAACCAATGACATTCCACCACAGCCAAGAGACATTGGGTAAGTAGACGGCGACAAACAGATTGATTAGCAGGCCTCCGGCGAATCCCATCAGTGCGCCGGTCTGGGACACGCGCTCCATCAGTATCGCTGACGCGATCAGGGCGAGTAATGGCCCGTTGACCATAGACCCGACGTGGTTCACGGCTTCCAAAACCGTCGGTGCGATGTTTTCTACCTGAAAAGCACAGACCACCGCGAACAGTCCCCACAGAATAGTGCAGGCTCTGCCAAGCAAAAGCATCCTAGCCGGCGACGTGTGATTGGATAAACGCGGACGGATAAAATCTTCAACGGTGACAGCGGATAGACTGTTGAGTGCGGAATCAATAGACGACATCGAGGCGGCGATCAGACCAACCATAACCAAGCCTACAAATCCGGGTTCGAAATAGTTCAATACAAAGGCTGGGAAGACGACGTTTAAATTTTTCTCTCCGCTGCTCGTGACTGGCAGCGACCCGAGAATAAGTGGGTCTTGAGCAGCGAGTGCGGCTAACCCAAGACCTAAAAAACAGTAGAGTAAAACGATCGGGAATCGAAAGATTCCGTTCCAGAGTAGGACGCGAGCGGTATCCGCTTCGCTTCGGGCGGCTAAGATGCGCTGGGCCTGACTCTGATCGCAGCCGTAGTATGAGGCGTAGAGAAACACGCCGCCGATTAACATCGGCCAAAAACCGTAGTCCTGCCCGCCAAAACCCCAGTCGTTGACGAGGGTTTGTTTGCGCTCCTCAACGAAGAACTTCCAATCGATCAGGTCGCCAATGTAGATCAGCGAAAACAGCACAGCACCTAGGAGCAGGATTAACTGGATAGCGTCACTGATCACCACAGCGGTAAGGCCTCCGAAATAGTCGTATAACAGCGTGGCAGCCATGATGAGCGAGACCGCGGCGACAAAATCTAGATCCAGCAGCAGCGAAACAACCAGCGCGCTACCGTAGATGGTGACGGCGGTGGCAACACCACGAAAAAGCAGGAAGCAGCCGGCTGCGGTAAGTCTCGCTCGCCGACCAATCCGAAGCTCCAAAATTTCATAGATGGATGTGACGCCGTGACGTCTAGCCGGCAGCATAATCCAGAGTAAAGCCAACATGGCCAGTGGTACTGCTAACTCATACTGCAGCCAAATCATTCCGCCACCTGCGACGAAGCCGACGAATGCCGGAGCGCCTAAGAGACTGTTAGTAGAGCATTGAGTAGCGATGGTCGAAGCGGCCAATGCGCTCGCGGACAGCCGATGGCTACCAAGAAAATAGTCCTCTGAAGAAGCCTGCTTTCTGCTGAGATAGAGTGCTAACAGCATCAGGCCGGCAAGATAAATCCATACGACGGTCCAATCTAGTGCGTGCAAATTAGTGCTCCTTGGCAGACAAAACTTGCCCAAGGCGGGTGACTTGAGTAACTATTCCTTTTGCGATTCTCAACAAAAAAAGATCAGGTCTTAGATCGCGAACAGTCTTGGAGCACTTCCGCCCAGAAGCGTTCGAATATGTAGAGTCGGTTTTGCTTTGATCCCTGCGTTCAGATGGTGACCAATTGGGATAAGAGCTGATGGACTCGCTGGTGGCTGGATTAACCAAGGAAAACAATTGAACGGGCATACCCATCGTGACTCTTCGGCACCGCATGGCAAGGACAATCAGGCCATCGACTACGAGGTACTTTCCTACCTGATACAGCTGTACGGCAGCAGTCAGGGACAACGCTTGCACGAACAACTGCGCAGCATGGCGCGAGAAACGGCGAATAAGCTGGATTCCAAGGCAAGCGCCTCGCCACGATCTGAGGCATTGCTGATTTGCTATGGCGATAGTCTGGTGCAGGCGGATATGCCGCCTCTGCAAGTCCTCAAAAAATTCTCCGACAGGTATATTCAGGGGGTCTTGACCGGTATCCACGTGCTGCCGTTTTTCCCCTCTTCGTCGGATGACGGCTTTGCGGTGATCGATTACCGTCGGGTACGGCCGGATCTGGGCCACTGGTCTGATATCCAAAATTTGGCGGAGACCTTTGATGTGATGGCGGACTTGGTGATCAACCACTGTTCCCGTGAACACGTGTGGTTTACCGACTTCATCACCAACGCTGCGCCGGGTAAGGACTACTTTTTCGAGATGGACGAAAGTCCTGCTTTGACAAAGGTGTTGCGGCCGCGTAACTCCCCACTGCTGACGGAAGTGCATACACGTAATGGCATCAGGCGTGTTTGGACGACGTTTAGTGACGATCAGGTTGATCTGAACTTCGCGAATCCAGAAGTGCTGCTGGAATTCGCCAGCACGCTTTTCTTTTATGCCCAAATGGGCGCTCGCTACATTCGCCTCGACGCCATCGCTTATCTTTGGAAGCGGCTGGGCACGACCTGCATGAGCTTGCCCGAGACGCATATGGTAGTGAGAATTCTGCGCGGATTGATTGACGTTGAAGAACTGCCGATTACGCTGATCACGGAAACCAACGTGCCTCACGAAGAGAATGTCAGTTACTTCGGCGAAGGTAACGAAGCCCATCTGGTGTATCAGTTCAGTTTGGCTCCTCTGCTGTTGTTCAGCTATTTGACTGGCGAGGGGCAACCCTTGGTCAATTGGACTCGCGATCTTGCGCCGCCCCCAGAGGGCTGTAGTTACTTCAATTTTATCGCTTCTCACGATGGGATCGGCTTGCGTCCTTTGGAGGGGCTGATGCCGGAGGCAGATATTGGCAGGTTGATCGATATCGTCCACGACCGCGGTGGCTTTGCGTCGATGAGGAGCACCCCCGACGGGGAAGAACGTGCCTACGAACTCAACATTGCGCTGTTTTCTGCCTTTGGGGGCGACGAGGAAAACATCGACGCCTATGTTGGCGCACACCAATTGTTGATGGCGTATCAAGGCGTGCCGGGTCTGTATTTGAACGCGTTGTTGGGTCGCTCCAACGACTATCAGCATATGGAGATGACGGGTCGCACCCGATCGATCAATCGCGGCAGCTGGACATTGGAGGCGTTGAATGAAGCCTTGGGGGATCCGACATCGCATCACGCCAAGATTTTCCAGAGACTGAGCCAGAGCCTTAAGCTGCGCGCCGAGCAGCCGGCGTTCTTGCCCGCCTCCGAGCAACACTTTATCGCTGGAAGCAGCGACTATCTGATGTTCCTGCGTCACGATACTCATCAGCGGCTTTTGGTTGTCGCCTCCTTCGTCACGCATACGCAAGTCATCGACTGGCCTGATGCACTTGCATCGGTGACGGGAGTGGCTGCGGATCTGTTATCTGGTGAAGGCATTAAGACAAACGCGGCAATATCGTTGGGCGGTTTTCAAGTGATGTGGCTGGATCTAGCCTAGACGTTAACTGACAGCGGCACGACGGCTTGCATCGTCGACGATGCCGAACTCCTCGTAGTCTAAAGCCACAATTTCAGCGAGCCGCTCAGGCGCCGACGGATAAACGCTTCTGACCCGGTTCCATGATGGGACATAGGGCAAGTCCTGTCCGGTCTGCAGATAGTCCTGTCCAGAAATGAGTACGTTGGTTGCGAAGGCTTCTACGGCCCTCTCCTCAGCGTCGCGATCAAAACCCAGGCCATTGACCGTCGCATCGTTGTAATAGGACTCGATAAGATCCAAGGCGATTCTAAGATAGGCCGCCTTAACTGTGCGAACGGTCCCGGTTTCAAACACGGCACCAAAGGTCGCCAGAATTCGGTAAAGCGATGTTGCGATATCTGAGCTCATGCGTGACAGACCTCGGGTTCGGTCGTCCGCAGAGAGCTCTTGGTGCTTGTGGTCGTAGTTGTCTGCGACTTCAATTTGGCATACCTGCTTCGTTGAATAATTGCGGAAAACCTCAGTAAGCAAGCCGATTTCTAACGCCCAATCCGCGGGAATTCGTAACGTTTTTACAAGGTCGATACGCATGGCGAATTCGCCGGCGAGCGGATAGCGGAAGCTGTCCAGATACTCTAAGAAGCTTTGTTCAGGAAAGACACGTTTCATGGATCGAAGCAGGGGAGATACCAGCAAACGACTCACCCGGCCATTCAGTTTCCCCTCGGCTACCCGCGCATAAAATCCCTTGCAGAATTGGTAGTTGAATTGGGGGTGAGCCACGGGATAGAGGAGCCTTGCCAATAACGCTCTGTCATAGGTCGTAATGTCGCAATCGTGCAAAGCAACAACCTTGATGTCTGGCAGTGACTGAATGAAACCAAAGCAATACCAAACATTGCACCCCTTGCCTAGATCGGTTGGGGCAACGCTGTGCTGCTTCAATTCGTTCTGAAGTTGACGCGCGCGAGGCCCGTCGTTCCACAGCACCGTATGGGTGATTTTCAGGCGAGAAAAATATTCCAGCGCATGGCGGTACTCGGATTCTGTGGCACGGTCGAGGCCGATGACCACATGCGACAGGTAGGTTGCACCGTTGAGCGTGTCGATGATATTGCTTAGGGCATCCTGTGCCAGTTCGGAATACAGGCATGGCAGGATAAGTGCCATAGGGCTGTGGCTGCTGAATTCGTGCAGCTCACCTTCAAGGGATTCAAGGCTTCTTGTTTTCAGATTGTGTAGGGTCGTGACAATGCCGTTTTGAAAAAAATCACTCAAGGGTTAGGGTCTCCGTTCTGAGTCGTGAATGCTCGGAGAATGATTCTTCGATGCCTAAAATTTGTTGCATGGCTCCCAGCCAGTGTTCGTGTCCACTGGCGGTGGCGTAGTGTACAACCGGGTGGTTGAACTTCAGATAACTCCCGTCGGTTTTGGGAAACAAAACAGCGATATCGGCAAGTGCCAACATCTCTAAGTCGTTTTTGGCGTCACCGCAGGAAATGAGAATGGGTGCGTTCTCCGGTCGCATAAAGTGTTCTGCGATTTTTCTCATGCCAAGGGACTTATTGCAGGATTTGTCGAGAACCGTGTGAAATCGGCCGCCCTGAACAACCTGCAATCCAATGAAACCAAGAGCCTCGCTAAAGGATTCCAGAGCTTGGGGAGAGTCCTCCCAGAGCAGTGGCATGCTGCCTGTCCGCTGCTTCGCAAAGCCAGCAGCGGATTCGCTAAGACCGGTGATCGCTTGCAACTCTTTAGCGTCGATGTGTCGAAAGGTGCGATAAGAAAAATCATGAACCACACCAATGTGATCCAGCAAGTCACAAATTTCGTCTGCGTTCCGGCCAAAGTGTTCGGGCTCCAGGGCAGAGGGCCAACACAGGCCGGCACCATTTTCGAAAACGTAGGGAGACGGAAATTTACGGAACCTGTTCAGTTCCATCATTTCTAGGTGAGTTTTGCTTGATGCAGGCACGCATATGCAACCGTGTCCGTGCAGGGTGTCCATTGCCTCTCCGGCGGCTCGAAGATCGTAGCGTCGATCCAGTAGAGTGCCATCTAAGTCAGTGAAGACGAGCCATTTGGCCGCAAAATTTTTCGTATGAGTGTGATTGGTGTCCAAAGTGCTCAACCCCATGATGACCTCGCTTATGTGCGTCGTCGTAAGCTCTCAGCAAACGGCGTGCCATCTTTAGAGCGTCCAATCGCCAAGCGTTGCTCGAGGGATTTTATCCATTCGCACCGAGTAGGTGCGTTTTACTGCCAAGTTGCACCGTTTTTGTGCTGACGGACTGAGTGCTGCCGTCCGCAGAGGGAAATTTTTCTGAAACATGCCAGTGGCAGGGTGGCATGATTCTTGTTTACCAGTTGAGCAATCAATCAAATTTCTGGGGAATGGTATGAGTTCAGTGGTTAGCGGTGTGGTGGTTCTCGCGAGTTTGTCGGTACGAGGAGATGGCAGTGATTGCTCGTAAATGTCTGTTTCCTGCTGCCGGCTACGGCACGCGGTTTTTACCGGCAACCAAGGCCATGCCCAAAGAAATGCTGCCAATCGTAAATCGACCGCTGATTGAATTCGGCGTTGACGAAGCGAATGCCGCCGGAATGTCGGAGATTTGCATCGTCACTGGCCGGGGCAAGCGTCCACTGGAAGATTACTTTGACGTGAATTTTGAGCTCGAACATCAGATTGCAGGTTCCTCCAAGGAATCTTCCCTCACGCAAATCCGGGAACTGAACGACGCCTGTACGTTTACTTTTACGCGGCAGCGTTCGATGCGGGGTCTCGGCGATGCGGTACTAACGGGTCGCTCATTGGTGGGTGACGAGGCCTTTGGACTGATTCTGGCGGACGATCTCTGCTTCAATCTTGATGGTGACCCCGTCATGAAACAAATGCAGGATGTAGCAAGCGCGTTCGATTGCTCAGTGATTGCGGTCATGGACGTTCCTCAGGATCAGGTGAGCAACTACGGCATCGTGGTGGGGGATGAGATCGAGGCTAACGTGTTGCGCGTGTCCTCAATGGTTGAGAAGCCTCGTGTCGAGGAGGCCCCTTCCAACCTCGCCGTGATCGGGCGATACATCCTGTCTCCGGATATTTTTGACTTCATAGAATCCACCGAGCCCGGTGCTGGAGGCGAGATTCAACTCACCGATGCGTTGAACGCGCTGGCGCAAACCGGGAAGCTGCTGGCCTATCGTTTTCAAGGCCACCGGTTCGATTGCGGCAGTATTGACGGTTACGTTGCTGCGACTAACTTTTACTATGACAACGTTGTTCTCAAGCGTTGATGCGACGACCAGATCTGCTTAGGATCTTGCCAAGGTGAAAGTCGCGGGCACGCGGCCAAGGCAACATCGTCGTCAGAACGGTTCCCGACATTTCCTGTTCCAATTCAAGATGTTAGGGGGCTCGACCCTTACCTTGTTTAGGACGCCAGACCTCAACCCTGCATTACAGAGCTTAGGTTGTGTGAAGCTCTTATGAGGTCTGATCCGCGTCATCGCTCGGTGAAATCTATTTGGTCACTACATCGAGATTGGAACAATGAAGGTGACAGCGGGTTTCCAGAAGCAGAAGGGGATTGCCGCCTGCTGCATTCCGAAGTTTGCCAATCGCGGCACGAGAACGTGGGATTAAAGCCCAGCGCCTTGTTAAAAAGGCGTTGGGCGGGCTTCTGGTTTTTTCTCCGATGCAGTCGTTATCAGATTTAGCGCGATCGCGGACATCGTGTCGTTGACCCGTATGGGCCCCAAACAGTGTAGCAACTGATGTAGTTATATCGGGAGTTTCGTCCAAACCAGTTGCTTGGCGCGCGACCCGTTAAATGAGCGACTTCGTCGCCGCTAGGTCGATGACCTCGCGAAGAGACTTCTTGGCTGAGGCGCGCAAGATCATCATTTTGTTGCACTTTTGCTTGCTGCTGTTTTTCCATATCGTTGCATTTCGCTTTTAGTGAGCCTGTTGAAACTGGTTGGCGATTCCAAGGTGCACCACTGACAGAGCCTCGCCTTGGGACTGCATCTACGAGTCGTTCTGCGTAATTAGTCGCTCGAAAGTTCCAAGAAAAACCGAAAATTCCAACCGAAAGCGGAGTGTCTCTGTATGAATTCCGGAGTATCACCTCTACCTGATTGTCACTATTTGCTACTTTGACTCGTTGAAACTTGCCGTTGGCGTCATGGAGCATCGCAGCGCCAGCCATGGCAAAGTCATTAATTGTTCTGCAAGTTGAGCAAATTCCATCGGCGAGTCCTGAAGTCTTTGATTTTGTTAAGCCTGACCCGCAGGAAATCGAGTACGCTGTCGTTGAGAAAACGGTTAGGACTATAAGAAGTGTAAAGCTACGTATCGCTTGCTTCTCCTATAGTCGTTTGCCCAGTAATTTCCCGCTGGACTTGCGCGAGAGTCTTGATAATTTCTTCCGCGTTAAATTGAACGACTTCCAAGAAAGTCTCTCGCTCTGAGGTTGAAATAATGTGTTTATCGAGAATCTGTCTTAGATTCTGGGTAGTGGCTCT
>JAACDS010000268.1 GCA_009936895.1 Pseudomonadota bacterium | reverse complement strand
GGCGTCGCGCACATAGCGGTAGCCGTCGCCGGGTACGTCCTGCACAAAGTGTTCGACTCCGCGATCGATGGTGGCCTCGTCGAACACGGTCACGTCTGCAACGAATCCTTCCCGCAGCATGCCTCGATTGCCCAGCCCCCACAGGTTCGCCGGATCCGAGGTAATTTTCTTCACCGCAGCTTCCAACCCTAGACAGTCGGTATCGCGCACGAAGTGACCCAGCAGGTAGCCAGTATCGCCGTAGGTGGCGAAGGATAAAATATGCGCCCCACCGTCACTGGCACCGACCATCACATTGGGATGGTTCAGCAAATCACCGTCCAATTTATCGTCGTTGTGACCCATGTCTGCGGACAGAAAGTGTGCTTCCAGATCTTCTTCCAGCGAAATATCGATCATCGCGTTGAGGGCATCGGTACCGCGCTCGGCGGCAATGGCTTCGAGGGTTTTGCCCACGTAGGTTTGGTTGGCATCGGACTGCACCTGGCGCAGGATCAATCGGTTCCACAAGGACATCATGCCTTGGGCCTCTGCAACCAAGGTTGCCCGAGTATCCGCTTCTTTCAGGCGCGCAATAATCTGCTCCGGCGTATTGAAGCGCATCAGCGCATACCACTTGGGTAGGCGGATAAACAGCAAGCTGGGCACAGAGAAGTTAAACGAAATGTCGATGGGCCGGGTCTGCACCTGAGGCCATACGCGTGCGCCTCGTGCCGTCTGCTCGGACACCCGCCGCATGATTTGCTGGGCACCCTCGGCGTTATCGTGGCTCACAAACAAGGGCGACCACGTGGTGTTGATCCCATGTGCCAGGCTGATGTCGGCAAGCTGATCGATCCGCGCCAGGGTTAAATCCGTATCGTAGAACTCATGTACTACCTGCAAAATTTTGTTGTGCTTAGACAGTTCACCACAAAGCGCGTCCAACTCTTCGGTGTTCGCGTAGCGGCTGGGCACGGGCTGCAGACGTTCGTCCATGTCGACGAAGCTGGTGGACAGGCCAATGGCTCCGGCTTGGAGACACTGGTCCAGCAGCGCACACATGGCCAAGATTTCACTCATGGTCGCTGTTCGCTTCATGGATTCATCACCCATCACCCACAGGCGCAGCACGCTGTGGCCCACCAGCGGCGCAACGTTGATGTCCAGATTCTTGCCGATACGTGCAACAAACTCGTCGAAGGTTTCCCAGTTCCACTCCACCCCTTCGGCAAAGGCCTTATGCGGCATTTCTTCGATTTGATTGAACATACCAACCAACTTCATTCGATGCTCGGCCTTCAGCGGTGCCAGTGACAAGGAGCAGTTGCCAGGCACGATGGTGGTCACACCGTGCTCAATGGCGGGTTTGGCGGCACCATCCCACAGCAGTTGCGCGTCAAAATGCGTGTGCGGGTCGATGAACCCGGGGGCAACCACTTTGCCTGTTGCGTCTACGGTATGCGCTGCGTCTTCGTGCACTCGCCCTACCTTGACGATAACGCCGTCCTTCACTCCCACGTCGGCCACAAAGGCAGGCAGTCCGCTGCCGTCAACCACTTTGCCGTTCTTAATAATCAAATCCAGCATGATCTCTCCTAATCTAAACCGTTATAGGCTCCGGCCAGAGCATCGCGCACGTGCTCCCAGCCTTGGCCAATCAATTCGTCTACCTCAGTTGCGCCGCAGTTTTGCATCAGGCGCGCACCGGCCACATGATCTAACGCGACCTGAGACTGCCCGCCGTTGCTGAACGTCAGCGACACAACAATCTCCGCCACACCCTCGTGTGCTGCGGCGAGGCGGACGTCAGAAATCACCGCAACCACTAGTGCGTACTCGCCAGCGGCGGCTCCAAAAATAGGATATCGCTGGGCAATATCGGATTGCCCATTTCGCCCGTCGCGTCGTCGATGACGCGTCGCGCAAACACATGAAGGTTCCAGCTCTGTAACTGGGCGACAGCGGCTTCTCGCGGTTGCTCCGACAGCTCCCGTTCAGCAATGCTGGCCCACGTATCACCAGCGTGCGGATGAATGGACTGCCGTCTCGGCCCGGTCGCCTGCGTGTCGTCGTTCGGCATTGTTTTCCCCAAAACTCTCCAAAATCTCGACGTGGACTATAGGGGATATGTCCAAAAAGACAAAGTCTGGAGACCTCACCAGAACGTCATCTCAGCGTACGCTTGGATTGCTTTTTGCCTCCACTTTCCCCTAGTCTGAACGTAGATTTTTTTGGGAGAGAACGTCATGGGAGAGCGGAGTATGAGCGATTCAACGAAGTCCATCGATGCAGTGATTGTCGGCGCGGGTTTTGCGGGCATTTATATGTTGCACAAGCTGCGTCAGCAGGGGTTAGAAGCCCGGGTCATTGAGGCAGGCACCGGCGTTGGTGGTACCTGGTACTGGAACCGCTACCCCGGTGCGCGCTGCGACATTCCCAGCATGCAGTACTCCTACCAGTTTTCTGAAGACCTTCAGCAGGAATGGGAATGGAGCGAAAAATACGCCACCCAGGGTGAGATCCTCAGCTATGCCGAGCATGTGGTTGAACGCTTTGGATTGGCTGATGGCATGACCTTCAATACGCGCGTGGACGCGACCCATTACCTGCCCGAGCAGGATCAATGGCGGGTCGAGCTGGATTCCGGTGAAAGCATTCAGGCGCGCTTCGTGATCATGGCGACGGGCTGTCTTTCCAAGCCCAATTATCCGAACATCGACGGTCTGGACGCGGCCACGGTACCCGTCTACCACACGGGCAGTTGGCCTCACGACGGCGTGGATTTCACCGGTAAAAACGTTGGGGTTATCGGTACCGGCTCCTCTGCTATTCAAAGCACACCGATTATCGCCAAACAAGCCTCGTCTCTGACGATCTTTCAGCGCACGCCTAACTACTCCATTCCCGCC
>JAACDS010000267.1 GCA_009936895.1 Pseudomonadota bacterium | reverse complement strand
GCCGCGGGTGATGAGCTGATACCCGCACTGAACAGGCCAACGACCACCATCAGCAATCCCAAACGCATTATGGCCAGCAAGCGATAGCGGCCGGCAATCCAAGACACCAGCAACGTGCCACACAAATAGGCACCCACATTGGCTCCGCCAATAAGGCCCGCCAACGTATTACTGATACCCATATCGTCTCGCACAGCCGGCAGCAATACGCCATAACTGAAGCGACCGAAGGCTTGACCCACGGCGGCTGATACCGCCATCAGCAGCACCACGATCCAGCCACTGCGCAGAAACGATTTCGATTCGGAGTCGGGATGTTGCGTATTCATTGTTTTTATTCGCGCCGGCTTCGGTAACGCTCAGACCACGCCATCACCGAGGGTCATTTCTTTTTGCCGAATCCGGCAATGCGTTCCGCCATATCCGGCCCTGTACCAGCGCCGTTGTAGACCTCGTAAGCCAGTCCTTCGGCTAGGCTCATACCGTCTGTGCCGTTGAGCAGCGCCTTGTAGCCCCGCAAGGAGTGCCAAGAGTTTTGCAGCATCTCATGGCAGTACGCGATGACCTCTGCTTCAAAGGTATCGTCTGCAAAAACCTGAACCACAAGGCCCATGTCCAGCGCTTGACCCGCACTGTAGGTACGGGCGGTCAGCATCATCTCGGTAGCCTTAGCATTGCCAACTTTTCGCGGCAAACGCTGACTGATACCCCAAACTGGCTGGAGCGCCCACTTGCCGTGGGTATCGGCGAACTTGGCGTTCGCACTGGCAACAATCAAATCTGCGGCCAGCGCAAGTTCCAATGCACCGGTGTAACAGTGGCCGTGAACGGCACTGATGACGGGCTGGGGCAGATTCGTGAGCGCCTCGATAACCTTGGCCTGAAAATTCGGTCTGGGCAGTTTTTCCCCAGTGGCAATGTCGCCCAAGTCATGGCCAGCTGAAAAACATCGGCCGGCACCCTGTATAACCACGCAGCCAATCGTCTCTGGTGTGTTCTCAATGTCCTTGGCGTGAGCATAGAGCTCTTGAAACAGCGCCACATTCAGCGCGTTGAGTTTGTCAGGCCGATTTAGGGTGAGTACGGCAACGCCCTCAATGTCTTGGCGTAAAACGAGTTCAGTCATAGCGCTCTCTTCAGTCCTGGGAAAAAAAAGGTGTGCCGTCTAAGTGCAGCATGATGTGGTTGGACAACGCGGCTTTGCGGTGCCGAGAGGCCGCTTGAAAGTCTGGTGAGGCGAGCATTTCAATGAAAGCGCGTCGGGTTGGAAACACCATAACCGCGGCTGTGTCGAAATTCAGATTGTCTGGACCAATCATCACCTGATCCAGCGTCGCGCTGAAAGCCACATGACCGCCCAGCGCTGTAATCGCCTGACCCGCCTCCGCCGCGTAAGCGGCATAGGCCTCCCTACCGGATACATTGGCCGCATCGGTACCGTACTCAGGATCCTCGGGCTGGTATTGGGCTTGTTCGTTAAACCAAAAGAGATTTAACGCCGCAACCGGTGCATCGTGATCGCCTCGCATCAGCTCCGCTATCTGAGCTTCGCTGGGTGTCAAATACGACTCCATCCTTTCCCCACAATCCTCCGAACCAGACCCGTACCATACCTTTTTATCGGTTATCTGCGCACCCCCGGCGATTCGAGCGCAAGACCCTGCGAGCGCCAGACCAAGTAGAGCTCCAACTCCAGATAGGCTCGGGATCCCAAGGCTTGAGGTTCAGCTCTGACCCCGGTCTCGCAATTTTGCAGCCGTCGATGCAGCGAGCCAAGAGACTGCCACTCGAGTCGATAGGCTGGAAAAGCGTTGGGTTGGCCTTGGCTAAGACGATCACCCCGCAGCATCTTCCCCCAGGACTGATCGTGACATTGGTGACACGCCAGATTGAGCTGGCCCCGCCTCTGAAAAAAATATTCTTCACCTGCCTCTAACCATGGCGCAGCTTCCGCCGATACGTTGACTTGCGTCCTCAGGCCGCGAGATTGTTCCGCGACGTAGCTACTCAGCGCCAAAAGTTCCTCGCTCTCATAGGCCAATGCGGACAACTCTTGATGCTTCGTGCGACATGCATTGATACGGCCTTCCAGATTCAGCAATGTTTGTGCTTCCTCGTCGAAACGAGGGTAGCGCGAGGCAACGCCCACCATGCCCCGCTCGCCATGACAACTCACACAGGAGCCGCTGCCATGGCTTGTTTGGTAGGCCTTGGCCCCGGCCGCAACCCACAGGTAGCCTGGGTTGGCAAAGGCATCGTCCTGCAAAGCCCGGGTTTCCGGCGTGAGAAAACGATAGCCGGATACCGGCTGCTCCTTTGGTGATATCACGCTGCCCTCATTGCCCTGCGCGGCAACGCCCACGCTGGCAAGCCATAATCCGGCTAGAGTCAGCAACCGCACGATCTAGGTCACCGACAGTTCGGCTTGCTTGCTCCAGCGCAGGCCGGTTTGGTCCGTCCACTCAAAATCCAAGATTCCGCTGCGCTGAGCAAGCATATGAAATGTCAGCAAGGGGTTGGCCGCCACGCCCGGATGGAATTCCGCCTCAAATATCGTTTCTCCCTCTTGGCTGCAACGAAAGAATTTGATGATGTTCCGAGGAATGCGCTCGCCCAGCGTTCCGCGTCGATACCCGGACTCCATGGGGTGCTGAATCATGACCTTGATTTCGATCACCTCGCCCGCCAAAACGCCCTGAGGTACCGCCAATCGAATTGTGGGTTGCTCGTTCATATCACGCAGGCCGCTAACGTCACGATGCTGTGTCCGTAGCCCGACCACAGCTCACCGTCATGCATTTCCGCGATGGCGTAAATACGTTGAGAATCTGCCAAGCGAATACGAGTACTCATCTTCGCCAAGCCTGTTCTCGGCCCAAGTTCAAAGCTTGCAATAATCGGCAAAGGATTGGACTGAGACACGACTAAAATGCGCCGCACGAAATCCTCCGCCGTCATGGGACTGTCCACCGCCACGCTCAGCGGTACTGAGTAGCCGTTTTCAGAAATTGCCGGCACCGAAACCGTCACACGGCCGCTGCGCACCCTGCGATCTGCCCCAAAAAAATCGACAACCGCTTGGTCTACCTGCCGTTTTCCCGCCTCGGCGTCCGCCGCAGCCGAAGACAAAAGTCCGCTGGCTGGCAGAGCCACAGCAGCCTGTAAAAAACGCCTTCTCGGTAGATTTCGATTCATGGCACACCACTTCGACGTTGTGACAAATACGACACCAAGTGCTCTATCTGCAAGGCGGTCAGGACTGTCTCGCCTTCAAACGCATTAGCCACCCGATGCAGATTCTCCCTGCGATAGTACGGCGGCATGATGGTTTGCGCATTGAGTATCGAACTGTCCACGATACGCAGTCTGAGTTGGCCCGGGCTTAGGCGGTCGCCCACATCGCTCAACTCGGGGCCGATATCGCCCTGAAAGGGCGCGTCGAGCCCTTGGACTCGATGGCAAAGGACACAGTGACCGCTATCGCGTGAAACAAA
The DNA here is from genome assembly GCA_009936895.1 of Pseudomonadota bacterium. Lineage (GTDB taxonomy): Bacteria > Pseudomonadota > Gammaproteobacteria > Pseudomonadales > Azotimanducaceae > UBA4421. The sequence continues at coordinate 884 of JAACDS010000267.1, read as the reverse complement.
AAGGTGCTCGCCCGTCGCTGCCGACGCCGGACGTTCTGTCAGAGGAGCAACAATGGCGTCGCCAAAAATTTGCGGATTGACCTCAGCGTCTGCCGACGCGCCAATCAACATCAATACCGCCCAAAGGATCGTCTTCAACCGAAGGTCTCCTGAGTAATTGCGCGAAACCAATCCGCGGCATGATCCGCTTCTTGGGCCCGAAGCCCTGCCGGGGCGATGAGGGGACTGGCACCGGCTGCAGCAGTAATGGAAACAAACTGATCTTCTTGTGTTGGATAGGCACCACTTATCGAAATGGCGCTGTGCGGTTCCAGATAGGAGTAACAGGTATTCGCCAAAACCGTCGATTGGGGAGCCATTCCGCGGAACAAGCGTGCCAAGGCGATCGCGCAGACCTTGGCTTGGGCGTTAGCGGAGAATGCGGATTTGGGCATGGGAGCCGCAATGGCCGCATCACCGATCACATGAATATTCGGCTGCAGACGCGACTCAAAACTCAGACTGTTTACGGGACACCAGCCCGAGAGATCAGCCACACCGGCACGGTGGGCGATCAGCCCGGCCTGCTGTGGCGGTATGACATTGGCCACATCCGGCGTGTAAGTCTCAAAATCCGTATGCAGGCGCATGGCCTTGGGTTCTACCCGAATAACGCGACCGTCATTGGAGGCGCTCTGCCAGCGGATCTTATCGCCGTACAATTGCTTCCAGGCCTGCTGAAACAGTGCCTGCTTGGAGAAGCGTTCATTGCTGTCCAGTATCAGTATCTGCGCCTTGGGTTTGTTCCGTTTGAAATAACTGGCCATCAGACTCGCGCGCTCGTAGGGACCGGGCGGACACCGGTACGGTGCGGCCGGCACACTGATCACGACGAGCCCATCCTC
>JAACDS010000266.1 GCA_009936895.1 Pseudomonadota bacterium | reverse complement strand
ATGCCGGTGCCGATGATGAACATTCTCAATGGTGGCGCCCACGCGGACAACAACGTAGACATTCAGGAATTTATGATTCAGCCCGTCGGCATGGAGTCCTTCCGCGAAGCCTTGCGCTGCGGTGTGGAGATCTTTCATCACCTGAAGGCGGTGCTCCAGGGTATGGGACTCTCGACGGCCGTAGGCGATGAGGGCGGTTTTGCGCCAAGTTTGGCATCCAATGCCCAAGCACTTGAGGTCATAGAGCAAGCGGTCGCGAATGCGGGTTACCGCTTGGGCGATGATGTCACCTTAGCCTTGGACTGTGCCGCCTCTGAATTTTTCGCTGACGGAGCCTATCACCTATCTGGTGAGGGCAAGCGTTACGATTCGGAAGGGTTCGTCGGCTACTTGGCGGATTTATGCGACAGCTTTCCAATCGTTTCCGTCGAAGACGGAATGGATGAGGCCGATTGGGCCGGCTGGAAGTCCCTCACGGATCGAGTAGGGGATAAAGTTCAGCTCGTTGGCGACGATCTGTTCGTTACCAATACCAAGATCTTACAGCAGGGAATCGACCAAGGCGTCGCTAACTCTATTTTGATCAAGTTCAATCAAATCGGCACTCTCACCGAGACATTGCAAGCCATTAACATGGCAAAACAAGCTGGCTACACCAATGTGATATCCCACCGCTCTGGCGAAACCGAAGACACGACCATTGCCGATTTAGCGGTGGGCACCGGAGCCGGCCAGATCAAGACCGGATCCCTATGTCGTTCCGATCGGGTAGCCAAGTACAACCAGCTGTTGCGTATCGAAGCGGCCTTGGGAAGTGACGTGTTGTACCCAGGCCGCAGTGCTATTTTTGCTCAAGGCTAAGGGGCAGGAGAGGGTGGTGGCTACATGAAAATTGCCATTGGCATCTTAGTTGTCATTTTACTCGCCCTGCAGCAGCAGATCTGGTTTGGACAATCCGGCTATTTTGGACGTAAAGCCCTGGCCGCACGTCAAGCCGAGCAGCAAAGCCGCACGGAATCACTGACCATGCGTAACGCTAAAATGACCGCCGAAGTCTTGGCGCTGAAGAGCGATTCCGCCGCTTTTGAAGCGAGAGCGCGTAGCGAGTTGGGCATGGTGCGGGAAGGTGAGGTGTTTTATCTCATTCCCGAGTCTCAAGACTGATGGCCGTGCATCAAACGGCCGTCCAAGTGCCGGCTCAGATTAAAGTCGAGCCGGAAGATTGGCAGGTCACTGAAGCGTTCGACGTGGCATTTACAGAGGCGGGCGAGCACGGATACTTTTTTGTCGAAAAGCGCTGTTTGAGCACTATCCCGGTCGCAGCCTGGCTAGCGAAGCAGCTTGACGTACCCGAGTTGGATGTTGGCTTCGCTGGCATGAAAGACAAGCATGCGCTGACCCGGCAGTGGTTTAGCGTACGCCTGCCGGGCCCGGAAGAACCGGTAGACATCACAAGTTTGGAGCGCAGCGAAGGCGAGGAACGTATCAAAGTGCTAGCCAGTCATCGCCACCAGCGCAAGCTGCGGCGAGGCGAGCATCAGGCGAATCGCTTTCAAGTCGTGCTGAGAAACGTGGATAAGCCCATTGACACCGATGCCTTAACCCAATCGTTCGAATCCGGTTTTCCGAACTATTTTGGACCCCAGCGCTTTGGCAGGCACAACCTCGGTGACGCCTTGCACTGGCTGAATCATCGTCGAGACCGGCGGGTCGCACGGCGGGTTAGTCGTCAGCAACAAGGCTGGCACTTGTCTGTGTTGCGAAGCTGGGTGTTCAACGAGCTTCTGGCTGCGCGGGTGGCAGATGGCAGCTGGCAAACCTGTCTCGAAGGCGACGTGATGGGTCAAGGTGGTGCGCAGGGTGAAGCGGTACCGATGGGGCCGCTGTGGGGGCGAGGGCGCGAGCGATGTGCTGGCGAAGCGCTGCGGCGCCAGCAGCACAGCTTTGAACAGATCAAAACCCCGGACGATGCCCAGTCCTTGGGCGCGGTTTGTGAAGCCCTAGAATACGCTGGGGTGGATCGAAGCGAGCGCGGGTTGATAGTCAAACCATGGGATGTAGGTTGCAAACAAGACCTGTCGGCTGGGACGTTAACCGCCTCTTTTTGTTTGCCCGTCGGTGCCTACGCCACGGTAATGCTAGGGCAGTGGTTTGCTCTGCACGATATGAGTTTGGAGCCAAGTCAATGAGCCAGTTCGACCTCCAGGGTATCGGCATGACCTCGCAGCGCACCCGGGACCGTCTGGTGGCGCGTCTGCGCGAGCAAGGAATTGAGGACGAGGTAGTACTGCAGCTTATGGGCAGTGTGCCGCGACATATTTTTATCGACGAGGCATGGAGTCACCGTGCATACGAAGATTCGTCTCTGCCCATTGGCCACGGACAAACCATCTCCCAGCCGTTTATCGTTGCCCTTATGAGCCAACTCCTCAATGTTCAGCCCCGGGAACGGGTTCTGGAAGTGGGTACCGGCTCGGGTTATCAAACGGCGATACTGGCTTCGCTGTGCCAACGCTTGTTCAGCATCGAGCGTATCGAAGCGCTAGTGCCGCGCGCTCAGGAGCGTCTTGGAGCGATGAAGTTGCGCAATATCAGGGTGCGCCATGGTGACGGCTACGCTGGGTGGCCAGAAAATGGCCCCTTTGACGGCATCTTGGTCACGGCCGCGCCGCCCGAGATTCCGGAGGCATTGATCGAACAGCTTGCTGTTGGGGGGCGATTGGTCGTCCCAGTAGGCACCGATCAGGCACAGCTATTGAAAGTGATTGACCGAACCGATGATGGACTGAACGAAACCGTTCTGGAGGCCGTGCACTTCGTGCCCTTGGTTAATGGCACGGCCAAACAATAGAATCATCACAGGCTGCCGCGAATGGTTGCGCTGCAGCGCGCCCAAGATACCGGCGCAACAGTCGAGTAGAAACGTCAGAACAACTGCGAACGGCAACGGAACAGAGATTTTGAGTAAGCCATGTCAAAAACCGATGACCTAAGCCAATCGGATTCGACGCGAAGCGTGTTTTTGCGTGGCGTGCTCATGGGGGTGGCCGAGCTCGTGCCCGGTGTATCCGGCGGCACCATCGCCTTCATCAGCGGGGTCTACTATCGGCTGATCGGCGCGTTGGCATCCTTTGGGCCGGTTTCGCTGACTCTGTTGCGCCAACCTACGCGTTTCTGGCATCACCATCAATTGAGCTTTTTGATGGTGCTAGCGGCTGGCATGGGCGCGGGTATTCTGGTGTTTGCGCGTGTGATCGGATTCATGCTCGAGGTCGCGGCTCCGGTGCTATGGGCATTTTTTTTCGGCGTGATTGCCGTATCGGTTTACCAAATCGGTGCCGAGCGCCATTTGCGCAATCTCGCAGTCTTTGGCAGCGCGGGCGTAGTCCTTGGTTTCGCCTTTCTGAGCCTGCCGCCCCAAGACTTTTCCGGTTCCTTGGTGGCGTTATTTTTCGCTGGCATGGTGGCGGTTTGCGCTTGGATTTTGCCCGGTATTTCAGGCAGTTTCGTGCTGCTTCTCTTGGGTCTGTATACGGACGTGATCGCGGCAGTAAATTCCGTCGATCTGCTGTTTTTGGCGGTGTTAGCCTGCGGCTGTGCCAGCGGTTTACTGCTGTTTACCCGAGTGCTTGGTTGGTTGTTGAATCGCTATCACGATGCGCTGTTGGCACTGTTAACGGGCTTTATGGCTACGGCGCTAGTAAAACTTTGGCCTTGGCAGGCCTATGGTGGTGATCAAGAACCCAACTCGAATGGATTTCTTTCGTATCTGCGCTGGCCTCACGACTATGCGCTGTCAGGGGCTGAGGCGTTTTTGCTCTTGGCAGTGCTCGCCGGATGTATGGGGGGGCTCAGCGTATGGCTGCTGTCCAAGTTCGCCCAGCGGTAACCCCGAAAAAAGCCGTCGGCCTGTGTCGCTGGGTCAGGGCGCTAGTGCTGACTGGTTTCTTGGCCGCCTTCTTGACCGCCTGCGTCGCACCGGGCTCCCCTGTGGTAACCGATCGATCGTTGGGTAAGCCGGGTCAAACCACGTACACGGTGGCTCGCGGCGATACGCTCTATTCCATCGCCTGGCGTTTCAATTTGGATTATCGGCGCTTCGCCGCAGCGAATCAGATTGATGCCCCGTTTACGATTTACCCTGGCCAGGAGCTTCGTTTGACCGATGTGCCGCCTGCTGCGGCAAAAATAACGAGACCAACGGCTACGGTGGCGAAGGCCCCTAGCAAACCGCAGGTTGCGCCAAAACAGCCCGTTGCAAACCCCAAGACAGCGAAATCATCGGCAGCCCGTCGGCCAGAGCCGGCAAGACCAGCCACATAGGCGCCGCAGAAAGCCCCAGCACGGGGTTCAAAAACCTGGCATCAGCCCCTGCCCCAAAAACCCAGCGTGGTTTGCGGCAAAAACAGCAAAGGTTTGGATTACGCCATTTCGTCTAGAGCGAGGGTGCGCAACACTCGGCGCGGGGAAGTCGTGTACGCGGGCAACGGTATTGCCGGTTTTGAACGCTTGGTGATCGTCAAACATTCCAGCGAACTGCTCAGCGCCTACAGCTTCAATGGGAAAATGTTGGTCGCCGAGCAGCAACAGGTCGATGGAGGGGTGGTGATCGCAGAAATTCTACCCAGACCCGGAGTAGGCCAGACCCTGCACTTCGAGCTTCGACGCAAGGGTCTGCCGATCAATCCGCAAACGTTGATTCCTTAAGGACGGTTCGCTAGCGTTCCAGCAAGGCAAGCTTACCGGGTTTACCTTCCCATTCTTTGGCGTCCGCCGGCGAATCTTTGATTTCGGTAATGTTGGGCCACACCTCCGCCAGTTCGGCATTCAGCTCGACAAAGACGAGTTGATCTTCCGGCACTTCGTCATCGGCAAAAATGGCGTCGACTGGACATTCCGGCTCGCATAGAGCGCAGTCGATGCATTCATCCGGATGTATTACCAGCATGTTGGGGCCTTCGTAGAAACAGTCGACCGGACAGACTTCGACGCAGTCCGTGTGCTTACACTTGATGCAGTCTTCACCAACAATGAACGTCATTTGAATTCCTTTATTGCCCGAGGCAGCGAATGAAAGCGCGGTAGTTTAACGAATGGCTTGGTACTGTCTAGTCGCTTGGAAACTCCTCATTGGCAAGCTGCTTCAAGCGATCCAATACATCCAACGCCTGACGCGGCGATAACTCGTCGACATCGATACGCTTGAGTTCGTCAACCAGCGCTTCAGCGGCCTCGCGCCGGGCGCTATCGCCTTCATCCATCATGTGACCTAGCTCGCCCTCGTCACCAGCAATAAAGAGATCTGACTGACCGCTGGCCGCGGCTTTTCCAAGCACGGCATTTTGCTCAAATCCGCGCAATTGCGCTCGGGCAATATCCAGCACGGTTTTTGGCACTCCCGCCAGCTTGGCTACCTGAATACCGTAGCTTTGGCTCGCGGCACCTGTTTGCACCTGGTACAAAAAGACGATGTCGCCCCGATGTTCTTTGGCACTCAAGTGGATGTTGCCAACGTTGGGGCAGCGAGTGGGTAGGCTGGTCAGTTCGAAATAGTGGGTGGCAAACAGCGTCAGCGCGTGGCTTTGCTCGGCTAAGTTTTGCGCACACGCCCAAGCCAGTGCTAGGCCATCATAGGTGCTGGTGCCGCGACCGATTTCGTCCAGCAACACCAAACTGTTGGCGGTGGCGTTGTGCAGAATATGGGCTGTCTCGGTCATCTCCACCATGAAGGTTGAACGGCCGCTGGTGAGATCGGCGGCGGCGCCAATGCGGGTAAAAATCCGATCAATCGGGCCGAGATTTGCGGCGGCGGCAGGGACATAGCTGCCCACGTAGGCCAGTAGGCATATCAAGGCGGTCTGCCGCATGTAAGTCGACTTACCGCCCATGTTGGGCCCCGTCACGATCAACATACTCTGCTGGGGTGAAAGCATCAGGTCATTGGAGATGAAGGCGTCGGTAGAACTGTTTTTGACCACCGGATGCCAGCCCTGCTCGATGTGGACCCCGCGCTGCTCGACAAAGGTAGGCGCATTGAAGCCGAGGTTGTATGCGCGTTCCGCAAGGCAGGCAAGCACGTCGGTTTGAGCGATCGCATCCGATGCCGCCCGCAGCGCCGCAGCACCATCGGCCAGTTGGATCAGAAGGTCGCCAAACAGCGTGCGCTCGAGCTGAAGGGATCTGCCTTGGCTGCGCAGAGCGTCTTCCTCGAATGCCTTGAGCGCCGGTGTAATGTAACGTTCAGCGTTTTTCAGGGTTTGGCGGCGTATGTATTCGTCGGGAACGTCACCCTTGGCCGATTTGGAGGTTTCGATGTAGTAGCCGTGTACGCGGTTATAGCCGACTTTTAACGACGCTATGCCCGTACGTTCGCGTTCGTCGCGCTCCAATTCGGCGAGCCAGTTAGCCGAATGCGTTGTGACCTTGCGCAGTCGGTCAAGCTCCTCATTGAAGCCTTGGGCAAATACGCCGCCTTCGCGAAGGGTAACCGGTGGGTCTTCGACCAAGGTGCTGGCCAGTTCCGCATGCAATTCAACGAAGTCGCCAAGGGCTTCAATCAATTGCCGATTGAGTTGGCCCGGCAGTTCCTGCAGTGCGGCCTTAATCTGAGGCAGCAAACCCAGGGCGTCTCGAAGCTTGCCAATATCCCGGGGGGATGCAGAGCCTAGATTGATACGGGTCAAAATGCGTTCAAGGTCACCCACGGGTTTGATTTGTCCGCGTATCTCCTCTGTGGCGAGAGCCTCAAGCACGTCGCCAATCCACTGCTGACGCAGCAGCACCTGAAGAACATCCTGTAATGGCTCGTGCAGCCAGCGCCGAAGCAGCCGACTGCCCATGGGCGTAACGGTAGAGTCCATCAAGCTCAGCAGTGTGTGATCCGTTGCGCCATTGCTGCGGACATCGATTTCAAGGTTGCGCCTGCTCTGGGCGTCCATACCGATGTGTTGCTGATCCTCTTTGACCGATACGGTCTGCAAAAAGCTCAGATCCTGACATTGGGTGCCCTTGGCGTAGGCCAGCGCGGCTTCTCCGGCAATGAGGCATGGGGAATCTGGGGCTAAGCCGGCAACCATGGGCACATCGTGATTGAAATGCTGGTTGAGTAGCCTTGCCGCCTGTTGTGGTTTGTACCGCGTGTCGTCAAGGCAAGTGACCGCGGCGAAGTTCGAAAGTGGTTGCTGCCACTGGTTTGCCTCACTTAGGGGCAGCAAAATTTCTGCTGGTCGCATCGCAGTCACCGCGTCCAATAGCGCGTCGGGTGTGCGCAATTGCTGCAACTGCAGTTGCGCTGAGGAAAGATTGAGCAGAGCCAAACCAACGGCATCGGCGGAAAAGAAAATCGCTGCGATCGCGCTGTCTGTTTTGGTTTCCAGTAAAGCGTCATCCGTCAGGGTTCCCGGTGTGACGATGCGCTGAACTCGTCGTTCGACAGGCCCCTTGCTCGTCGCCGGATCGCCGACCTGCTCGCAGATCGCTACGCTGCGTCCTAATTTCACTAGCCTGGCCAAGTAGCCGTCCGCCGCGTGGTAGGGAACACCGCACATCGGAATGGGTTCAGAGCCGGAGTGCCCTCGAGCCGTTAACGTGATATCAAGCAGGTCAGATGCGACTTTTGCATCGTCGAAAAACAGCTCATAAAAGTCACCCATCCGGTAAAACAATAGGGCATCTGGATGATCGGCCTTGATACCCAAGTACTGTTGCATCATGGGCGTCACCTTGGCGGAATCCGCTGAGGCCGGATTCGTCGCAGCCGGGCCGGACGGCGGAGGGTTAGAAGGCATAGTGATCCCGCGAAAGTAGTGAAAGCCCAAAAGTAGTGAAAGCCCAAAAGGGCGGTCAGTGAACTACAGTGGACAAATAATCGTCAACAGGCATCAAGGAGTTTTGTGATCTTGCCGGCTTCCCAGGCGGTCTTAGGCGAGGCCAATAGCGAGCAAAGTCGCGAGGATGAAGAGGGCATATAGACGACTAAATGTTGATGGTGCCCCTTGCGAGCACTACTGAACGGATATACAGTACCAGACATGTGATCTCCGCAAGGTGTCACTGATTAACAACGTCGCAGCCAGCTGGGCGCAAAACGATAGACGTGAGCACATTGAGCACATAACGAAAGGCTCAACATAAAGAGAGGAAAGACAATGGCTAAAGAGAGCATTAAGTCCGCCAGCATAAGTGCAGATAAAACCAGTCCTGAAAAAGAACGAGCGCTCAGTGCCGCTTTGGCGCAAATCGAGCGTCAGTTTGGTAAGGGCTCCATGATGCGTTTGGGTGATAAAGAGCTGGTGAAGATTCCGTCCATTTCGACAGGTTCTCTGGGTCTCGATGTCGCCCTGGGTATCGGCGGTTTGCCACAAGGGCGTGTGGTTGAAATTTACGGTCCAGAATCCTCTGGTAAAACAACCCTGACTCTGCAGGTAATTGCCGAGGCGCAAAAAGCGGGCGGCACCTGTGCATTCATCGATGCCGAGCACGCGCTGGACCCAATGTATGCTCAGGCTTTGGGCGTCAATACAGACGATATGCTGGTTTCTCAGCCAGACACCGGAGAGCAAGCGCTGGAAATCTGCGACATGCTGGTTCGCTCCGCGGCAGTAGATGTGATTATCGTTGACTCCGTAGCCGCGCTGACGCCACGAGCCGAAATTGAAGGCGACATGGGGGATAGCCATGTGGGGCTGCAGGCGCGACTGATGAGCCAAGCTCTGCGAAAGATGACGGGTAATATCAAGCAGTCAAACACCCTGGTGATCTTTATCAATCAAATCCGAATGAAAATTGGCGTGATGTTTGGCTCTCCAGAAACGACCACCGGTGGTAACGCACTTAAGTTCTACTCGTCGGTGAGACTGGACATTCGTCGAATCGGTGCAGTCAAAAATGGCGATGAGGTTGTGGGCAACGAAACCCGGGTGAAAGTGGTGAAGAACAAAGTTGCACCGCCATTTCGTCAGACCGAATTCCAAATTCTGTACGGACAGGGTATCCACCGGACCGGCGAGATTCTGGAGCTGGGTGTTGAGCAAAATATGGTCGAAAAGTCCGGTGCGTGGTATTCCTACAATGGCGAGCGAATTGGCCAAGGCCGTAAGAACGCAGCGGACTTCCTTGACGATCATCCAGAGCTGAAAGAAGAGATTGAAGGCCGCATTCGTCAGCAACTGATGCCTGCGCTCGACGGAAAGGGCAAGAATGTTGAAGAGATCGTTGACGCGGGCGAAGCGGCACCTGGCGATATCGGCCTCGATGACCAATAACGGGGTTAGGCCTAGGGGAGACAGGTCCCGCTAGGTCACACAGCTAATGGCAAACCACGACAACGAAGACTTCTTCAGTGAAAACGATGACCACAGAGCCACGCAAAGAGGCAGCCGAAAGAGAGGTCAAAGACGCAGCGAAAGAAGCGGACAGGGCAGCGGTGATCAAAGCAGCGGTGATCAAAGCAGCGAAACGAAATGCTTCGCCGCTGCCATACGCTT
>JAACDS010000030.1 GCA_009936895.1 Pseudomonadota bacterium | reverse complement strand
GTCGCCGGCAGCCGTGCCTGCTCATATTGAGCCAGCCCATGCGCCGCGCGATCTGTCTGCCCCAGAGCTTGCACCAGTGATTGAGTATCCAAGATGGCTTGACTGGCACCGTTTGAACCGATGGGATACATCGGATGCGCCGCATCGCCCAACAGCGTGACGCAGCCCTGATTCCACGTAGGTATCGGGTCTCTGTCGACGATGGGGTATTCGTAAATCCGTTCTGCACCGCCAATCAAACCGGGCACATCGAGCCAATCGAAATTCCAATCGGCAAACTGAGGCAAAAATTCGTCGATATTGCCTTCTCGGCTCCAACCCTGCTCACGGTCCGGTAACGGGCGTCGCAATTCGGCTATCCAGTTGATGCGCTGCAACCCGTCATCGCGCAAACCCTCAATAGGGTAGCAGACGAATTTTTGATCCTCATATCCCGCCATGATCATGCTGGCACCACTCAGATAAGGTTTGGCAAGGGACGTTGCGCGCCACAGCAGGCGACCAGAGTATATTGGGGCTCCTTCATTTGGGTACATCTGCTCACGTGCGGCAGAATGAATGCCGTCTGCGCAAATCAAGAGATCAGATTGCACCGACTCAGCCATCCTATGCGTTGATTGAAAATTGGCTGTGGCATGGCGGTCCGTACTGGCAAATGAAATCATTCGACGATCCGTAATCACCCGATCGGTACCCAGCTGTTCTTGCACAAACGCCAGCAGTGTCATTTGTAAGGCACCGCGAGAAATCGAAATTTGAGGTGAATCGAATCCGGCGAAAAGGCCGCGGGGCTCGGTCCAGATACGCTGACCATGGAGGTTGAAGTAACTCAGCTCCTGAGTCGCGACGCCTTGAGTCAGGAGGGTATCCAGCACACCCAGTTGCTTCAGGACGTGCGCAGCCTGGGGCAATAAATTGATACCCACACCCAAGGGCTGAATCGTGTTCACAGATTCATAGACAGACACGTCGTGCCCGGCCTGATGCAGCGCAAGCGCCGCCGTCAAGCCACCGATGCCTGCTCCCGCAATGGTTATCTTCACCTTCTGTTCCTCTCCTGAAACCAGCGGGAACCCTAGCACGATCAGCCGTCGATGCTGAGACTGCGGCAGATTCCGCCACGAAGAACTCCGGCGCTACTACTGCGCGACCTTGACTACTTCTTTGTAACGGTACCCCTCAAAAGGCTCTTGATTTGATGCCTCGTTCCCTAACGATGAACGGAAAAAGCGGCTTTGATCAAAACTCACATCCAACGAAAATTCTGCGTCAGCTGTGATCAGAATTTCTTGCTCGTCGTTCAAGGTTGGAAACGCGCCGCAGGCTTCGCCGGCATCGCAAATCAAACCATCATTGTCCATATCGGAACCCACCACCAGTGAGTATTCACCAAGTTCCACGTCCTCAAAATTGAGCGCGTAGGAATCACCGCTGATGTCGGATAAGCGCTGCTGCAAGACCGTCTCACGTGTATCGGTGTTCACGAGCAACGCAAAGAGCACACCGGCGCTAGCGGCGAAATCACTGGAGCGAATTCGTATGCTGACTGGAATATCCAAATCACCGGCAGACGACGTCACGCGGATGTTCGCGGACAAATCTCCCACCGCCAGCGTCGTTCGATCAGCAACCGCTAGGTACGCACCCAGCCCCGATTCATTGACCTCAGAGGCCGAGATACTTAGCCAATCCACGTCACCAACCACCTCACTGACCGTCAAATCACCGCCCCCGGCATTAGTCAGCGTTAGCGCTTGGCGACTGTTGGTTACACCAAAACTTAGGCGTTGCGGAGAAGACCTCAGAGAAGGCGGCAATGGCTCCAAGGTGCCATTGGCCAACTGCTGGGCGGCAATAACTGCTTTGTTCGCGTTGATGAGGCCATAGCCGAAATCATCGTCGCGATCCTCTTCGCCCAAATCATCGGTGATACGCCCCTCAACGAGTAACCGGTCAAATTCCGCCGGCGTCAGAGCTCCATAGACCGACTTCATCAGGGCCGCCACACCCGCAACATGAGGAGCCGCCATCGAGGTTCCCTCATAGCGACGATAACCGTATGTCATGGCACCATCTCGGTCACTGCCAATAGCACTGAGCACGCCGTCCGGAAAGCCATCGGAATCTGCGTCCTCGCCCATGTCACCTCCGGGCGCGGCCACATCAATCATGGCACCATAGTTGGAGTAGCCGGTCAGCGCGTTAGTTTGATTGGTGGCAGACACCGAGACAACGCCGTCATAGGAGGCGGGGTACTCAAGCCTATTGGTTCCACTGTTACCCGCTGCCGCAACAACGATCACACCAGCATCGCGCGCGTCGGCAACTGCATCAGCCTCACTCTGAGAAAAAGCACCACCGCCCAAACTCATGTTGATTACGTCAGCGGCTCGGGCCGGAAGGGTGCCCGTCGCATTGGATAAACCCGCCGCAAAGCGAATGGATTGAATGAGGTCAAACGTAGAACCGCCAAACTGCCCAAGCACTCTGACCGGCATGATGCGGCTATTCCAGGCAACGCCAGCCACGCCGATATCATTATTGGTTGCTGCTGCCACGGTGCCCGCAACATGGGTACCGTGGAACGAACTGCTGCCATCGCCCAACTCTTGATCACCCACATCCTCGGGATCGGTGTCCACCCCATCGCCATCACCAGCATTCACACTGTCGCTGATCAGGTCAGCACCACTGACGAGTTGGCCGGCGAAATCCGGGTGGCTGGATAAAATGCCGGTATCAATTACCGCCACGGTAACGTCCGCGCTGCCGGTGGTTATATCCCAGGCGTCAGGAAGTTGAATCTGCGGATAGTGCCATTGTTCGGCGTATAGGGTGTCGTTGGGGACAGCCAGCGGTTGACGCCAATAATTCGGTTCTGCTGAGGCAACACCCGCTTGACGGCCTAGGGCTTTGATCGCCCAAATCGTCTCTTGCTTCGCTCGTTGCGTCGCCGCACCCGCAGCCACTTCGCGTTTTGAGTGCAGATTCCGACTGGCGGTCGCAATTACGGCATCTCGCGATTCAACACTGTGAAAGGCCATTAACACCGGCTGATCTAATGGGCCTCCACCCACAACAGACATGGATCCGTGTAATGCGCCTATCGCTTGATCGCCCTTTTCGTTGAGCTGCATCACCACATGGTCCAGTTGAAAGGCATCGAAACTGCTCATGTGTTGCGAAGAACGATTTGTCGCACTCGCACCACCGGTTGCGCCGACGCTTAGCACGTAGTTCGACGCCCCAAAGAATGGAAAGACTCGGACATAGAAATCCCCGTCTTCAGGCGCTGTCATAGACTCGGTATTTCCTGTGCCCAACGAGTCAGCCATCAGAGCTTGATTGCTGTTGTAAAGCTCCATATCCAAATCCGCGCCGTTTTCGCCTATCGTCAGCATTATGTTGTCGCCAGACATCATGCTAATCAGGAAAAAGTCCTCATCGCCGGTAAAGAGCAGATTTCCTTCTGCCCCGGCAAATGCCTGGTTAACGTAACCACCTAGCAGGCCGGGGGCGAAAATTTCTTGAGCCGTATCGAAACTGTTATTCGATACGTTGAACACTGACGATTCATTCACGTCCAGATCGATTTGCGTGCCTGAAGCAATACTCACCAAACCACCCACTCGAGCATCCGACACACTTGTCGCCTTGATTAGCTCGAGGCGGTAAGGATTCGAAACATTACCCACCGGGTCAGTGAGCGTCAGTAGAGCTGACACGTCTCCGTCGTTAAGCGATGAGAGATCCGCCGTCAGTTCCTGACTAAATGACTGGGTTATTTGACCCGACAAAGAGACAGCAGACGTTGCCACATTCTCATCATCAATTTCGACCACATAACGACTCGCCAATTCACCACGAACGATAGAAAGCGCAAACGCTCCCTCATTGTTCACATTGATAACCCTTGTCGAGGCGTCGAGAGAAAAACTGGAGGGGGCATCGAAATCGAATTCAAACGCGATACGCAAAATTTCACTGGTTTGATCTAACGCGTCGATGGCTATCGCACTGAGCGTGACGTCGGTTTCAAGGGTGAGCGGCTCGTCGTATTCCGAAGCGCTGTCGGAGGGCTCGCTACCGTCCAATGTAAAAAAGATCCTTGCGCCTGAACTCGTGGTGAGCGTCACCACCTGAATTTCGTTAAACACCCCGCCTGAACTAGACGAGGCAAGGGTTGGCGGAGGAATATCGATCTCGAAATTCAGTGTCAGAATGGCAGAAGAGCGGCCTGAACTGTCTATCGCGACCGCTTTTAACACAGTATCGGTCAATAACGTCAACGTTGCTCGATAACGCTCGGAAGCTGCCGTTGGTTCGGTACCATCTGTTGTGAAATATATCGGTGCGCCATTGCTGCTCAGGGTGACCTGTTGCGCTTCAATGAACACCCCCCCAGTACTGGAGGCGCTAATAGTTGGTGCCGGCGTTGATGTTGCGCTCGACCCACCGCCGCCACCGCAGCCGGCAAGGACGACTACCGCCAAGCTTAGCAATCGGACAGCGACCCTTCTTTTCATCAGCACAGACATGTTCTTTCCCTTTTTTGGCATCCGCCTCAACGTTATTACTGAACAATCACTGAGGCTTCCCCGCTGGCGACAGAAGGTCGACAGTAGCGCGCCAGCGGTAGCTTTTCTTTATATCTGATCGTTCTTGACAGCGCCAAAAGCCGTTCAGGCATAAATAAGTGCCGCCTATCGGAATCATTC
>JAACDS010000265.1 GCA_009936895.1 Pseudomonadota bacterium | reverse complement strand
CGGGATATTTCTTGAAGACGATGTGCAAAACATTCGTTTGGTTGGTGTCATCGAGACCGCTGCAGATTCTGGCCAACCAAGACCGCGCGGGGTGTTTCGCAATGCTCAGGGTGCATTTGCCATCGCCGCTCTGCATGACCGGCTGTCGATCCAAGGGTATCGGCTCGTTTTTCTGGATCGCCAGCGGGCCGTTTTGCAGGGTTCTCAGCCTGAGGGGAAAGAGACAGCCAACCAAGGCTCGTTAGTTCTCGACCTGCGACCAACGCCGTCTTTTGCCGGAGACTGGATCGTGCTTAACGCATCGCCTCGGCGCAGCCAATGATTTGGCGGTCGCAGACCTTAAACACCCTCATCCTGACGATTGGTTTTGTTGTGCCGTCAGCTCACTCAGAAGTTGAGCGCCGAGTGCCCGAAGAGGCTTTTTGGGCCAATGTCGAAAGCGCTGAAGGTGACGACGACACCCTACGGCTGAGTCTACGGCTTGAGCAGGCAGACATCCGCGGCTTGCTGGCGCTTCTTGCCGACCAGCGCGGGATCAGTGTGCTGATAAGCGATGAGGTTGAGGGGACACTGTCCATGAGTCTGGTCGGTGTCCTCGCCTCTGATGCCTGGGCCCTAGTGCTGCAGGCGTCGGGTTTGGCAGAGCGGCAACATCGGGGCGTTCGCTATGTAGCGCCTGCAGCGTCCATTGCTCAACGCGAAGAAGACGTGTTGACCAATGCGCAGACCGTTGAGCAGTTGATGCCACTGGAAACCGCCGTGCTGCGGGTGCGCTATGCGCGGGCAAATCAGTTGCTGAAACATCTGGCGTCGACGCATTCGCTGCTCTCATCGCGAGGTGAGGCCTTAGTAGATGAACGTCTGAATGCGGTGGTTATCAATGACCTACCTACGCGTATCGCGTCTATCCGTGAATTGATTGCGCGCCTGGACGCACCCTTGGATCAGGTGGCGATCGAGGCTCGCATTGTCACAGCAAGCGACAATCTCAATCATCAGCTTGGTGTGCAATGGCGCGCGGGCATGAGTTCGACAGAGAATCAAAGCGACCTCGAAAGCGAAACGGAGGATATGACGTCTCTTATCGCAAGCAGAGCATTGGCGGTGAGCGCGCCAGCTTCCACACTGACTTTGGGTGTGTTGCGCGCAGGGGTGGCTGTGGATGCCGAGCTGTCATCGCTGGCGGAGCAGGGTCAGGCGAGAGTGCTGGCCAAGCCCAAAATTCTCACGCTGGACCAGTCGCCCGCGTCAATTCAGTCAGGTGTCCAGATTCCGTATCAGGAAACCAGTCGCAGCGGTGCGACCTCAACCTCTTTTCGCAACGCGGTACTGTCTTTGAATGTCTTACCCCAAATCGCGCCGGATCAGAACATCATGATGCAGCTGAAAGTAAAGCAAGACACCGTAGGCCAGATCTTTAACGGTGTACCTTCGATCAATACCAACGAAATTCAGACCAGTGTTTTGGTGGGCAACGGTGAAACTCTGGTGTTGGGTGGAATACTGCAAGAAGACGCCAATCGCTCAGAACGCAAAACGCCGATTCTGAGCGACATTCCTTTTTTGGGAAAAGCGTTCAGGCGCAAGGTCGCGCGGCAAGACCAGCAAGAGCTGTTGGTATTCATTACGCCCACATTGGTGCGACAGGGTCACGCAGGTGATTCAGTGACCGCTGCCACAACAAATGTGCTTAACGATTGATATTTGCGAGTCAGAACTTGGGCGTTCCATTACACTTGCCCAATGGACGCGCAAAACATTTTTTTGGTTGGATTAATGGCGGTTGGCAAAAGCACGGTAGGCAGACAGCTTGCCGACGCTTTGACGATGCCGTTTTTTGACGCCGATCATGAAGTTGAGCGTCGCGCTGGGGCCGAAATTTCGTGGATTTTTGACGTGGAAGGGGAGCAGGGTTTCCGTGACCGGGAAGCGGCGGTTATCGACGATTTGACCCAGCAGCACGGTATTGTCATGGCGACGGGTGGCGGGGCGATTCTTCGCGAGGAAAACCGCCGGCACTTGGCTGAACGCGGCACTGTAATTCACCTCGACAGTCCCATCGAAAAAATCATCGCGCGCACACGTCGCGACACCAAACGCCCGCTGCTGCAAACCGGCGATCCAGCCAAAACACTGCGTGAACTGCAGCGCTTGCGGGGCCCGCTGTATGCGCAGATCGCGGATCACCGGGTCGTCACCGACAACAGAGGTGCCGGATCCGTCACCCGAAAAATCCTGAAGATACTTGAGCGTGGTGGTACCCAACACCAAAAGACCAGAACATAACGCTAACGCAATGGAGTAAAAAGTGATGTCCCAGCAACAATCATTGCAGGTGGAATTGGGTGATAGGAGTTATCCGATTCATGTGGGCGATCTGGGTATACGGGACCCGCAAAAGCTGGCTCAGTTGCTGCAGCCGCTCATACCCGGCCAACAAGTTGCTGTCATCACCAATGAAACGATAGCGCCACTTTATTTGCAGCGTCTATTAGATGCCCTAGGTCAACGACGGGTCGACGTATACCAGCTGCCCGATGGTGAGGCCTACAAAACGTTGGAAAGCTTTGAAGCGGTGACGACGTTTTTGCTCAGTGCCCGTCACAATCGGAGCACATGCCTGATCGCGCTTGGCGGTGGTGTTGTCGGTGATCTTTGCGGTTTTGTGGCCGCAACGTTTCAGCGGGGGGTCGACTTCATACAAATCCCGACGACGCTGCTGGCTCAGGTGGATTCTTCCGTCGGCGGTAAAACCGCGGTCAATCATCCGGCGGGCAAAAATATGATTGGTGCCTTCTATCAACCTAAGGCGGTTCTGGCAGATACGTCGGTACTGGCCTCACTGCCGGATCGGGAATACGCGGCAGGCCTTGCTGAGGTGATCAAATACGGGGTCATTGATGATGTGGCGTTCTTTGATTGGTTGGAAGCCCACGTCCCCGCGCTCCTTGAGCGGTCAAACGATGCGCTGCAGCAGGTGATATTGCGTTCGTGTGCCAGCAAGGCAAAAGTGGTGAGCGAAGACGAACGAGAGTCCGGCAGACGGGCCATTTTGAACTTTGGTCATACCTTCGGTCATGCCATTGAGAAGCTTGCGGGCTATGGGCAGTGGTTACATGGGGAAGCCGTGGCCATTGGCATGGTCATGGCTGCCGAACTTTCGGTTGCGCACATGGGGTTCCCACCGGCTGACGCTAGGCGTTTGCGCCAGCTGCTCGAAAACGTGGGGCTTCCGGTTTCTCTTGGACGGCACGACTTGGACTTAGAGGCCATGATTGAAGCCATGGGTATGGATAAGAAAGTCAGCGATGGCCGTTTGACATTCGTTTTGGCGCGGAGCTTGGGTGATGTGGTCGTCAGCGATGATGTTGGTCTCGATCGGTTGCGCGACCTGCTCAGCGAGCAACTGGCGTGATTCGTTTTTTCTTCGGACTTGCCTTGGTCTGGGGAACGGCGACCCTGCCCGTCTATGCCAACGTCGAAGAACCCTCGTTGGTGGTGCTCACAACGAGACCGGTCGACAAGGCTGAGTGGCTCATTCGACAGCCAGACAGCGCGTTTACGATCCAGCTGCTGACAGTCTCCTCACGAGGGCAGTTAAAGGAATTTTTGGCAGACGAACCCGCTCTTCCCTTGGATAGGTTAGCGACGTTTCGCTACCAAAGCGGTGATGATCTTCTTTATGTTCTGACGCTTGGCCGCTTTGACTCGGTGGAAGCCGCGTATCGTGTTCGAGATTCTCTTGCGCTCAGCAGCCTCGTTGCCAGCGATACGTGGGTGCGTCCGTTGACGGATGTGAAGCGGAGTATTCGAACAACGCTTCAAGATTGAAGGCTTACAGAATGTGCGAGGTGAACGTTGGTTAACGACTTATCTTGGGGGACGTTAGCGTGAGTGCGATCAAGGGTTCATGCCTGTGCAAGGCCGTAACGTTTAGCGTAGACGCTGAATTCGAGCACTCGCCGGAGGCTTGCCATTGTCAGCAATGCCGCAAGCAAACGGGTGGATTCTTCATCAGCGTTAACATCCGAAAACGTGATATGAGACTCCGTGGCGATGCACACGTTGTCTGGTATCAGTCGTCACAAGAGGTTGAACGCGGCTTTTGTGGTCGATGCGGCTCTACCCTGTTCTGGCAGCCGCTGAAGAAAGATTACGAATGGGTGGGCGTATCCGCATCGCTGTTTGACTCGCCATTATCCTTGAAGATGGCAAAGCATACATTCGTGTCGGAACAGGGTTCTTACTACGATATTGCCGATGGGGTATCGCAGCACCCGCGCTATGGAATCGTGGTCGCCAAGGGCGCTACCGAGCGCCCGAAGCAAGACGTTCTAGGGCAGCTCTGTTGAGCCCATGAGGTGACGATCGATTTCTCTCGCCGCTTCTCGGCCTTCATTAATTGCCCGTACCACCAGGGACTGTCCGCGTCGGCAATCACCGGCCACAAAGACATTGTCTACGTTGGTTTTGTACTGACCGTAGTCGGCCTTGTAGTTCGAACGTTCGTCATATTCGAGACCGAGCGCGTCTGATGCCGTATGTTCTGGTCCCAACAAGCCCATGGCTAGGAAGACCAGGTCCGCAGGCCAGTCTTTTTCCGAGCCTGGGACGTTTTCGAATTTTCCGTTTTTCATTTCGACTTCGACAGTTCTCACACCGGTAAGCTCGCCTCGCTCGTTACCCAAAAAGCACAGTGAGGACACGGAGTAGACCCGTGGGTCTTCGCCTTGGACTTCGGTGGCTTCTTCATGACCATAGTCCACACGGAAAATTTTCGGCCAAGTCGGCCAAGGGTTGTTCGGGTCTCGGCTCTCGGGTGGCTTCGGGAACAGCTCGAAATTCACCAAGCTTTTGCAGCCGTGGCGCAAGGATGTACCGATACAGTCTGTACCGGTGTCACCGCCGCCAATCACAATCACATCCTTACCCTTGGCAGAGATGTGGTTGCCGTCCTGCAGATCGGAATCCAGCAGGCTTTTGGTGTTTGCGCTCAAAAAGTCCATGGCGAAGTGCACACCGGTGAACTCTCTGCCGTCTATAGGCAGGTCTCGTCGCACGGTGGCACCGGTGGTGAGCAACACGATGTCGTGTTGCCCTTGGAGTTCGGTGACAGAAACGCTGTCGTTGCTGCCATCACCCACCGAGGTGCCGGTAATAAACGTAATGCCGGCCTCGCGCAGCAGGTTCACGCGTCGTTCAACAACATCTTCCTTGCCCAGCTTCATGTTCGGAATGCCATACATCAGCAAGCCGCCAACCCGATCGGCGCGCTCGTAAACGGTGACGGTATGACCAACGCGATTGAGTTGTTCCGCCGCCGCAAGGCCTGCGGGACCTGAACCGATGACGGCTATGGTTTTACCGGTACGTGTAGCGGGTATGTTGGGTGTAACCCAGCCTTCTTCAAAGCCGCGGTCGATAATCGCCATCTCAATGTTTTTGATGGTGACTGCAGGGTCCGTAATGCCAAGCACGCAGGAGCCTTCGCACGGAGCCGGGCAAACCCGCCCCGTAAACTCGGGGAAGTTATTGGTTTTTTGCAGACGATCCAAGGCTTCGCGCCATTCATCACGGAACACCAGATCGTTAAATTCTGGAATCAGGTTGTGAATTGGACAGCCTTCTTCGGACTGACAAAAGGGGACACCGCAGTCCATGCATCGCGCACTTTGGGTGCTCAAGCGCTGGATGTCGTGGTCTGTATAAATTTCGTTGAAGTCCAACAGGCGCTCTTTGGCTGGCCGATAGGGGGCCGCCTGTCGCGGGAACTCCATGAAACCTGTGGGTTTACCCATATTTTCT
>JAACDS010000264.1 GCA_009936895.1 Pseudomonadota bacterium | reverse complement strand
GCGGTTGCCCTTTTAGCTGCGACAGATCAGGGTAGGATGGGATATCAGTGTCTAAACTGGAAACGCCGGGCACATATTCTGGATCAGGGGCTTTGAGTCGAGCACACAAAGAGAGGAGGTCTGGTGCAGCAATGAGACGCCCTGCTGTGAGTGTGGCCATCTCGGAAGCCCCTGGTAACCCTATGCCGCATTCATGACCCGCCTGAGTTGCTGCAAGCGCCGCAGCAAGGCAGCCTCGGAAAGGGTGAATTGCGCCGTCCAGTCCCAATTCTCCAAAGAACTCTCGTTTCTCAATACTTTGCTCGGGCAGCTGTTTGGGCGCGACCAGAAGTCCCAGAGCGATAGGAAGATCATAGCGAGCGCCCTCCTTAGGTTGTTCGGTGGGTGCCAAATTGATAGTGATGTTGAAGTCGGGCCACTTCAGGTGAGATGACAAAATGGCACTGCGAACGCGACCGCGGATTTGTCTAGTTGTCGATTCGGAAAGGCCAACTACCTGGAAGCCGGGCAGACCAGATCCGAGATGGACCTCGACTGTAACGTCAGGCGCTGCCAGTCCCGCTTGACTGCGTGAGCGAACGAAAGCGAGGTGCATAGATCATCCTTGATCTTTCAGTTGGCGAGGTATTCGACCAACAGTTCATTGGCCCGCTGTGTCGGGCGGGGTTTCAAGAGTTTGGTCGAGCATCTCGATCTGCTTCTCGAGTGCCTCGAGGCGCTCTCGGGTTCTCTGCAATACTGCTGTTTGGGCGTCAAATTCCTCACGGCTGACTACGTCAAGCCGACTCAGCGCGGATTGCAACAAAGACTTTGCGTTGCGGTCTATTTGATTAAATAGCGGGTCCTCGCCTTGAGTCAGTCGCTCAAAAAGTGAGCTTGGGCGGCGAGTATTTGAATCATCTTGGCCCATTGTTTATGCCTGTTTGTATGGTTGATAACACGTGCGATCCAAAGCGAATGGGTTGCCTTCAGAGCGCTGCTTGTGCAAGAACAATGTAGCGCACTCTGCATGGCTCTGACAGATCAATCTCAGCCAAAACTGGTGCGAAAGCCGCACTGCATTGGTGCGGTAATGCCTCGAAGTGACGTGGTCAACACATGCGACTATCGCCAAAAAAAATATAAACATCTGTTTTAAATGGATAAAAAAGCAATTGGCCTAACCTTGGCAATCAAACGAGGCGTGTCGAGACGTGCGCGATGCGAGCGCTCCTGTCGATTGTTGTATCGAGGCCTCAGGCCATCAAGTTAATCGCCGTCCCGGCGGACGGTATTTTCGGAGGTTGCCATGAAATTGGTTACTGCAGTCATTAAGCCTTTCAAATTAGATGATGTGCGTGAAGCACTCTCTACGATCGGTGTTCAGGGAATTACGGTGAGCGAAGTGAAAGGCTTTGGTCGCCAGAAAGGGCATACCGAGCTGTATCGCGGAGCGGAATATGTCGTCGATTTTCTTCCCAAGGTCAAGATCGAAATTGCCGTTGCAGACGGCGTGGTGGATCAGACCATCGAGGCCATAACAAAGGCCGCACAAACCGGCAAAATCGGGGATGGCAAGATCTTTGTCTCCAGCCTCGAACATGTCACCCGCATTCGAACCGGCGAGACCGGCGAAGAAGCGTTGTAAACCTGAGACTTGGAGATTACTCTCATGGAAAACGATATTTTTCAGTTGCAGTACGCGCTGGACACTTTTTACTTCCTCGTATGCGGCGCGTTGGTCATGTGGATGGCCGCGGGGTTTGCAATGCTCGAGGCAGGCTTGGTGCGAAGCAAGAACACGGTCGAGATTTTGACCAAGAACGTTACGCTGTTTGCAGTAGCATGCATCATGTACATGGTGGTGGGTTACAGCATCATGTACGGCGGCGACATTTTTCTCAGCTCAATCACCGGTTCCGGGGTGGTAGAGGGCGGTGAAGAAAATGCGACTTATGCGCCCTCAGCGGATTTCTTTTTTCAGGTGGTGTTTGTCGCCACGGCCATGTCTATTGTATCCGGCGCGGTGGCTGAGCGAATGAAGCTGTTCGCCTTTCTGGCGTTTGCGGTGGTGATGACAGGTTTCATCTATCCGATGGAGGGAAGTTGGACATGGGGTGGAAACCCAGTGTTTGGCATGTACACCCTTGGCGACCTTGGGTTTCTGGATTTTGCTGGTAGCGGCATTGTTCACATGGCAGGCGCTGCCGCCGCGCTGGCGGGCGTCTTGCTGGTGGGTGCGCGTAAGGGCAAATATGGACCTAATGGAGAGGTCAATGCGATTCCTGGTGCCAATTTGCCTTTGGCAACCCTCGGCACCTTTATCCTGTGGTTGGGATGGTTCGGCTTCAACGGCGGGTCGGTATTAGCGACAGCTTCAGTAGATTCTGCCAATGCCGTTGCAGTGGTCTTCATGAATACCAATTTAGCCGCTGCGGGTGGCTGCATTGGTGCACTCATTCTCGCCAAACTGATGTTTGGCAAGGCTGATTTGACCATGGCACTGAACGGCTGTCTGGCGGGTTTGGTCGCAATTACAGCGGGCCCCGATACGCCATCTGCCTTGCAAGCCACAATATTCGGCGCCTTGGGCGGGTTGTTGGTTGTCTTCTCTATCACAACCCTCGATAAGTTAAAGATTGACGATCCGGTAGGGGCTATTTCGGTCCACGGTGTTGTGGGTCTCTTGGGGCT
>JAACDS010000263.1 GCA_009936895.1 Pseudomonadota bacterium | reverse complement strand
TTAGAACTCAATGCGGCTCGACTTTCTGGGGTCAGCGGACATTTGATTGACAAAGATGTCGACTCGCTCGAAAAAATCAATTCAACCAATACGTTAGAGGAATAATCTATATACTTGTTGTTAACAGACGTTGATACTTTTACCTCTATGTCTCAGTCAAATACCACAACAAGCATTCTAGGCATTGCCAGCGGCAAAGGCGGCGTGGGCAAAACCACCGTAGCGGTCAATCTGGCCCTAGCACTGTGTGCGCAAAATTTGCGGGTTGGGTTGCTGGATGCGGACCTAGGTCTGGCCAATTCACAAATTGTATTGGGTGTTAATGCGCCCCTGAACGTCAGTCATGTTTTTGATGACTCCAAGACCGTCGCCGATGTCGCCGTGGAAACACAGCACGGCCTGCTTTTGATCCCCGGCGCCTCTGGAAATCAGTCTCTGGCCAATATTACCTCTGTGCAAGCGCGTTCCCTGATCGATCAGATACTGGAAAGCTTTCCAGACTTGGATGTGCTGCTGATCGATTCGGCAGCTGGACTCTCCAGTGCCAATATGAGCTTTCTCGATGCCTGCTGCATGCGTCTGTTGGTCATGCAGGACGAGCCGGCATCCATCGCCGATGCCTATGGTTTAATCAAACTTGAGAGCCGTAAGGACCGACTTAAGGATCTGTACTTGGTGCCAAACAGGGTCTCCTCAGAGCAAGCGGGCAAGCGTCTGTTCGATAAAATGAATTTGGTTTGTATGAAGTTTCTCGAAGAACCTGTTAGCTATCTGGCGAGCGTTTTACAGGACGACCTGTTTGGCAGGGTGACTCGCAAGCGCGAGACCATCTTAGAGCACTATCCGAGCAGTCCGGCGACCAAGAACATCGCCGAGCTCGCTGCCGTACTCATGACCAAACTAGACCAGATCAATGCGCCTAGCCCAGCCCGGGAGAGGGTCTGAACATGGCCAACATTGACGCCTATGAAGAACAGCAAGATTCGTCCGGCGTTTCCATCGGACAGCATTACACCTTGGTCAAACGCATCGCATTTCATCTGCGCACCCGGTTGCCTGCCAGCATCGCGACCGACGATTTGATTCAAGCGGGTATGGAGGGACTGATTCATGCCCAGCGCGCTTTTGAGCCCTCTCGGGGAATCGAGTTCGAAATATTCGCCAAAACACGCATTCGTGGCGCTATGCTGGACGAGGTTCGACGGATTTCTTATTCCACTCGATCAGCCATCACGATCAAGCGCGAGCAGGATCAGGCTATTTCCGCTCTAAGCAAGGAACACGGACGTGCCCCCAAGAGCGCAGAAGTGGCGGATTATCTTGACAAAGACATTGCTACCTACGAAAAAGAACGGCTCATTGCCGAGGGTGTGGACGTCGTCAGCTCTGACGCGATGCCTTCTGGTTTCGAGGAAGCCAGTGAGTTGGACAGCGGTCCAGATCAAGCACTGGAGAGAGACCAGATGGTGACGCAACTGGCCGACGCCATCGAGCTGTTACCGGAGAGAGCCCGAATGGTACTGGCTCTGTACTACCAAGAAGAAATGAATCTCAAAGAAATTGGAGCGATTTTGGAAGTCAGCGAATCCCGCGTCAGCCAAATCATCTCCGAAACCGCAGGTAAACTGCGGAACTTGATGAGCGAAAGGAACTGACGCGTCGCTGACGAGAGTAAGGTTTTTATCGGTTCGCTGTGCTGACACAGGCTGGGGAAATTACATGGCTTTATTCAAAGGTATTAAACAATCAAAAGAGCGCCAGAAGGCTAAGGCGTTCTATGAGAGCGCGCCCAACCTACCCAACGGTACGAGGGAGACGCGAAAATTACGGTCGGTCCTAGGTAACCGCACATCGGCATTTATTGACATGACATTTATCGACGGCGCCAAGCGCACAGAGGCCTACATCGAGTCAATGAATACTCAAGGCAAGGCGGCAGACAAGCCTAAGGCTCCTTGTTATCGGGAGGTCAGGACCGTCGGCGGCACCGTGTGGGTTTACCTACCTCAAAGCTACTGCGATCAATACTTTACTCTAGGATCCAAGTACCAACAGAGTATCATTACGCCTGCATCGGTGTTCGAAGTCTCAGATACATTAGCCCATGAGATTTCCGAGGCACTGTCGCTGGACCACCAGATTACCCCCCTGCAATTTTTAAACAATGCGACGGGATCTGATGATACCGGGGCTGGTGAGTCGGAAGAAACTGATCCCGCCTAAACAATGTTAGCTCTGGGCAGCGTTGAGCTCGTGATCCAGAACCTGCATTAACTGCGCAGCTGGTAGAGGCCGAATGTCTCGATAGCCAGTACCCGCCCAGACGCTTTGAAACTCAGGATTTTCGTGACAACTTGCCCACTGTCTCAGAGCGGCGGTTAATGTGTTTTGTAGAGGGAATTCTAACAGCTCCTTTCCCTGCATCGCGTCGATGAACCGATTTTGAATGGCTCGCGCAGATCGACCAGAAAAAGCCAAAGTGAAGACAGTGTC
The DNA here is from genome assembly GCA_009936895.1 of Pseudomonadota bacterium. Lineage (GTDB taxonomy): Bacteria > Pseudomonadota > Gammaproteobacteria > Pseudomonadales > Azotimanducaceae > UBA4421. Next base: position 13,673 of record JAACDS010000263.1, on the reverse strand, counting down.
TCTGGGCTCTTCGTCCAACAGCAATGTTCGATGAGAGACAGAAGCGTTGGTTTCCGGACAGCATAAAAATGCCGTCCCCAGCTGCGCCGCAGTCGCTCCCGCGGACAGAACCCCAGCGATATCCGCGCCGGTCATCAATCCACCAGCAGCAACAACGGGCAGTGATACACATTCCCCTATGGCTCGAACTAACACCAGCACGGTCTGTTCTTGATCAGCCCCTGTACTGCCAAAGCGCCCACGATGACCGCCAGCCTCCCATCCTTGGGCGACAATAAAATTCGCACCGGCGGCTTTAACTGCCTGTGCTTCGGCAACGCAGGTGGCTGTAATGCCTACGCTGATTCCTAGTGCGTGCGCTTTCTCAATAATTGCCGCCGGGGGAATGCCAAAATGAAATGTCACCATGGCAGGGCGTTGCTGCCAAACCGGTTCCAGCTGAGTGGCTAAGTCAGGCACATAGGGCAGTGTCAGCGCCGATCCATCCCAACGCCTATCCACAGGTAATGCATTTAGCGACCGCAATGCTGCCTCAACTCGTTCTGGCGGAGGAGATGGAACCTCTGGAAATACAAAAAAATTCGCGTTGATCGGGCCTTTAGTCCGAGCAGCCGCAGACACGAGGGCGTGATCGATGGCTTCTGGTGAGGCGTAGGCAAAGCCGAAACTGCCGACTCCACCGGCATTGGCAACTGCAGCGACCAATTCGGGTGTGTTAAAGCCACCTGCCATAGGTGCCAAAAATATTGGGGCCTTCAGCTGTCGTATATCGATCATGGTCGGTCGCCGTTAGCGCTCGAAATTATTCCACCGTAACGGAGTAGAAATTACTGACTCCTTATCTTTCATAGAATGAACTTAAAAAAGAACAAAAAAATAAGACTCCACGTAATTGCATTGAAAATAACGGATCTAATAAAACTTTTTACATGTGTTTGCATAGTATCTAGCAATTTCTACTCCACCGTCACGGACTTGGCCAAATTCCGCGGCTGATCGACATCCGTGCCCTTGATCAGCGCAATGTGATAAGCCAACAGCTGCAGCGGCACCACATAGGCAATGGGGGCCAGGTATTTATGGCACGGTGGCAGAGTAATGTGGGTTATGCCGTCCTCAGGCTGTAAGTCCACCCCTTCCTCTACAAAAACATACAGCTCTCCGCCTCGCGAACGCACTTCTTGCAGATTGGAGTAGAGCTTTTCCAGCAGCTCGTCATTCGGGGCCAAGGCCACCACGGGCATGTCTTCATCTACCAAGGCGAGTGGCCCATGCTTCAGTTCGCCAGCTGCATAGCCTTCCGCATGAATGTATGACAACTCTTTGAGTTTCAACGCGCCTTCCATAGCGATGGGGAAGAAGCTTCCCCGGCCCAGATACAACGCATGCTGTTTATGGGCAAAGTGCTTGGCCAATTTTTCAATGGGCGCGTCCAGTTTCAGCAAGTCAGAGACCGTCCCCGGTAACTGATGAAGGTGATGGACAATATCGGTTTCCAAAGCAGGGTCTAATCCTCGTTCGCGTCCCAGCAAAAGGGTGATCAACATAAGCGCGGTTGTTTGCGCCACGAATGCCTTAGTCGATGCCACACCAACTTCGGTACCCGCGTTGAGCATCATGGCGAGATCCGATTCGCGCACCGTTGCCGACGTCGGCACGTTGCAGAGTGTGAGGGTCGCTAAAAACCCACCTTCCTTTGCGAGCCTGAGAGCGGCTAGGGTATCGGCGGTTTCGCCGCTCTGGGATATCGTGATGAAGAGGCTGTTCTTCTGCACTGCTGGTTTGCGATAACGGTATTCGCTGGCGATCTCTACCTGGCATGGCAGACCGGCTAGCTCCTCAATCCAATAGCGCGCAACGCTGCCAGCCAAAAAGCTGGTGCCGCAGGCCACGATCGTCACCGCCTCTACCTTGGCTAAGAGCTCTGTGGATCCTTCGCCTAAAGCCGCTTCGAGTACCCGGTCCTTGCTCACCCGACCTTCCAACGCCCGCTGAATTACGTCCGGTTGCTGGTACATTTCCTTTTGCATGAAGTGGCGATAATTGCCGCGATCCATGTCGTCGGCTTCCATGAACACTTTGACGTCAGCGCGAACTACCGCTTCATCGTCGATGTTCCAGATATCAATGCTGTCTGATCGCAAATCGACCAGATCGCCTTCTTCAAGATAGATGAAGCGGTCGGTGACGGCCCGCAGCGCCAAGATATCGGACGCGAGGTAATTTTCGCCAATGCCCTTACCTAAAATCAGCGGGCAACCTTGGCGTGCAGCGATCACTCGTTGATGCTCGCCCGCGGCAATTACCGCCAGCGCATAAGCTCCATCCAAGCGCCGCACGGCTTGTCTTACGGCGTCGAGCAGGTTTTGATCGCTTTGCAAATAGTGATGAATGAGGTGGACGACGACTTCGGAGTCGGTTTCAGACGTAAAGGCATAGCCTAGGCCTTTCAGCTCCTGTCGCAACGCGACGTGATTTTCTATAATGCCGTTGTGCACCAAAGAAACATTTTGTCCGTCATCGCTTGATGTCGACAGGTGCGGGTGAGCATTCTCCCCCGTGACCTTGCCATGAGTCGCCCAACGAGTATGCGCGATACCCGTCCCCCCGATAACAGGGCTCTGCTCTAACGCATCAACTAGGTTTTGCACTTTGCCGACTTGGCGTGAGCGAATGATCTTGCCGTCGGGGCCGATGGCCGCAACACCAGCAGAATCGTATCCGCGATATTCCAGTCGCTGCAGACCGCGAATTAGGATTGGGGTGGCGTTGCGTTCAGCGACGACTCCAACGATTCCACACATAGCGTTTTCCCTAAAAAGCCTGACGGCCCAGTTATTCTTGACGTTTTCTACGGCGTATCGGGCTGAGCCATTTGCTGATTGTGCGCTGACGCGCCCGCCCTACGGCTAGAGATTCGGGTTCAACTGTCGAAGTCACGGTAGATCCTGCCGCAACGAAAGCATCGTCGCCGATTTCTAGCGGCGCGACCAAGGTGCTGTTGGTGCCGATAAACGCGCGCTTACCGATGGTTGTTTGGTGCTTATCAACGCCATCGTAATTGCAGGTGACCGTGCCAGCACCAATATTCACCTCAGGCCCTATGATCGCGTCGCCCAAATACGTCAGGTGGCTGGCTTTAGCGCCCTTGCCCAGCGACGCTTTTTTTGTCTCGACGAAGTTCCCAATTTTCACTCCCGCGGCGAAATTGCTGCCCGGCCGTATTCTGGCAAACGGTCCAAGCTGACAGTCTTCGGCGACGATAGCGCCTTCAATAACGGTATGGGCATTAATGCGGACGCCACCGCCAATCGTACTGTCTTCCACCACGACTCCTGGGCCAACGGTTACCCCCTCGCCCATGGAGACATCGCCGATGAAAACCGTGTTTATGTCGATAAAACAATCGATACCACAGCTCAGAGAGCCGCGAATATCCACCCGTGCAGGATCGGCAAAAGAAACACCTGCGGCCATAAGCGACGCAGTTTGTTGACCTTGAAACAAACGTTCGGCTTCCGCTAACTGCGCACGATCGTTGACGCCCATGACTTCGTTTTCGTCCGCTACAACGATACCGTGAACAGCCACTCCATCGGCAACCGCCAGGCTCACGATATCGGTGAGATAATACTCTCCCTGAGTGTTATTGGGCTCTATCCTATTCAACCAATTTCGCAGCAGATGCGTTGGCGCAGCGAGGATACCGGAGTTAATTTCGGTAATGGCGCGCTGGTCATCTGACGCATCTTTGTACTCAATGATTGCTTCTATGTAGCCGGCGTCGTTACGAGCAATACGCCCCAATTGCGCTGGATCGGAAAATTCCGCGGTCACAATACTCAAGTGGCCTAACTGGGCGGCCGCAACGCATTCGGCGAGGGTGTCGTGGGTTATCAGCGGGACATCACCATAGAGCACAAGGCTAACGCCATCATCAGGCACATGCGCCAAAGCAATCTTCACTGCATGCCCTGTGCCTAACTGCTCGGCTTGCAAAACGGTATTTAGCGGACCGTCCAGTGCATTCAGGCTAGCTTCAATCTGATCAATGCCGTGGCCCAACACCAAGTGCATTTCTTCCGGCGCAAGCTGCGCAGCCGTTTTGATCACCCGATGTAACATGGGCTCACCAGCAATCGAGTGCAGGACTTTTGGGATATTGGATTTCATTCGGCTGCCCTTGCCGGCAGCGAGAATGATGACATTTGGGGTCATGAAGGGTTACCTGTAATGCCTATGGGAGACGACGGGCACCTAGGTGCGTATCGCAGCGACTTAAGTATACCCCGCCAAATGGATAGACGTTAGGACGCGTTGCGGACTAACGCCTGCGGCGACGAAGTTCTTCGAGTGTGCGCTGTTTAGCTAGCGCTTCAGCCATCATGGCCGCTGCTGAGGAGAATTCGGTTTCTGCGTTGCGATCTTCCATGGCTTTTTCTGCCAGCAAGCGCGCTTCTTCGGCCTGGGCCTCGTCTAAATCTTCCGCTCGGAGGGCGGTATCGGCCAGCAGCGTGACGAAGCCCGGCTGAACTTCAAGATAGCCGCCAGATGCGAAGTACACCTCTTCACTGCCGTCTTCCATTTGGAGTGTGACCGCGCCGGGATTAATCCCTGTCAGCAACGGTGCGTGCCCAGGTGTGATCCCCAACTCGCCAATAGTGCCTCGAACAGACAGCGATGTGATAGCGCCTGAGAACAAGGATTCCTCTGCACTGACAATTTCGCACTGTAATGTCGCCACGTCGCTACCTCTCGTAAACCTGCATGTTTAGGACGCCCACCGTTCGACCTGTTTCGAACGGTTTATTACGTCGTTTTACGCCGAAGAGTCGATTAAAGCGTTTTTGCTTTTTCAATCGCGTCTTCGATACCACCAACCATGTAAAACGCATCTTCCGGAAGGTCATCGTATTCCCCTTCCAAAATCGCCTTGAAGCTACGCACAGTATCTTCTCGGCTAACGAACTTACCGCTATTGCCGGTGAACTGTTCAGCAACGAAGAAGGGCTGGGAGAAGAATTTTTGTACCTTACGAGCGCGGTATACCAGCTGCTTATCTTCTTCAGACAGCTCATCCATACCCAAGATCGCAATAATGTCTCGCAGTTCTTGATAACGCTGAAGCACTTGTTGGACTTCCTGAGCCACGTTGTAGTGCTCTTCGCCCACAACCAACGGGTCCAGCTGACGGCTGGTGGAATCCAGCGGGTCAACAGCAGGGTAGATGCCCAAGTCGGTGATGGCCCGGGACAGGGTCACCGTTGAATCCAAGTGAGCAAAGGTCGTCGCTGGCGACGGGTCAGTCAGGTCATCTGCGGGTACGTACACCGCCTGGACTGACGTAATCGAACCGGCCTTTGTCGTCGTAATACGTTCCTGAAGAACACCCATCTCTTCCGCCAACGTTGGCTGATAACCTACCGCGGAAGGCATACGGCCCAGCAGAGCAGACACTTCTGTTCCCGCGAGGGTGTAACGATAAATATTGTCAACGAACAGCAGTACGTCACGACCATCATCGCGGAATTTTTCCGCCATTGTCAGGCCCGTCAAGGCAACACGAAGACGGTTGCCTGGAGGCTCGTTCATTTGGCCCAACACCAAGGAAATCTTGTCGAGTACGCCCGCTTCTTCCATCTCGTAGTAGAAGTCGTTGCCCTCTCGGGTACGCTCACCTACACCGGCAAATACCGACAGACCCGAGTGCTCGATAGCGATGTTACGGATCAGCTCTAGCATGGTTACGGTCTTACCAACGCCGGCACCACCGAACAAGCCAACCTTACCGCCACGGGCGAACGGACAGATCAAGTCGATCACCTTGATGCCCGTTTCCAGAACTTCATTGCCACCGATTTGGTCCTCGTAAGCTGGTGGCTTACGGTGAATCGGCATGACTTCTTTGGCGTCTACCGGTCCTTTCTCGTCGATGGGAGTGCCCAGAACATCCACAATACGTCCTAAGGTTTCTTCACCCACCGCGATCGAGATGGGCGCGCCGGTGTTCGTGACTTCTAAGCCCCGAGAGAGTCCATCAGAAATACCCATGGCAATTGTGCGAACGATGCCGTCGCCCAATTGTTGTTGAACTTCCAGGGTCAAGCCGCTGTCCGTTACTGAGAGTGCATCATAAACCTTTGGCACATTGTTTCGATCAAACTCTACATCGATGACCGCGCCGATAATTTGTACGATTCGACCGCTACTCATTTCTAGCCTCTTTATTTCTTTAGTTTGTTTAAATCTGTTTGTCTGTCTGACGACCCGCCGATTTTCAGCGGGGCTACCTACGTTGGCTACACTGCCGCCGCGCCGCTGACAATTTCCGCAATCTCTTGGGTAATCGCCGCCTGACGAGCGTTGTTATAAATCAGCTGCAGCTCGTCTATCAGCTTCTCAGCATTTTCTGTCGCGTTTTTCATCGCGATCATCTTGGCTGCCTGCTCACAAGCTCCGTTCTCAATCACGGCCTGATACACCTGTGATTCCAGATAACGCAGCAACAAGCCTTCAATCAGCTGGCGTGCATCGGGCTCATAAATGTAATCCCAGCGATGCTTATAGGATTCGTCATCCGCAGGATCTAATGGCAACAGCCGACGCACGGTTGGTGCCTGAGTCATGGTATTTTCAAAGTCGTTGCTGGCCAGAAACAACTGGTCGATTTGGCCTGATGAGTAAGCATCGAGCATGACTCTTATGCCACCAATCAAGTCCGCGATAACCGGCGTTTCGCCCACGTCTGGCATAACGGCTACTACATTCGCACCGACGGAGCGAAAAAACGGTCCAGCCTTGTTGCCAATCAGGCCCATATCGACTTCGATGCCCTTCGCATCAAGCTCAGCCATTTGCTTGACCACAGAACGGAACAGGTTGACGTTCAACCCCCCGCACAGGCCTCGATCAGACGACACAACAATAAAGCCAACGCGTTTCACGGGCCGAGCTTCCATAAAAGTGTGCTTGTATTCAGGATTCGAATTCGCCAAATGACTGATCACGCCACGAATACGTTCGCTGTAAGGTTTGCCTTGCTGCATGCGATCTTGGGTGCGGCGCATCTTGCTCGCCGCAACCATTTGCATCGCGCTCGTGATCTTCTGCGTGTTTTGCACACTTCCGATCTTATTTTTAATCTCTTTGCCGACGGCCATATTTTATCCTTTCAAGCTGCTGAGATCGGAATTCGACGCGCTTAGTACGCCTGAGTTGCCTTGAACTTTTCAATGATCTCTTTCAGCGTTGCTACGACGTCGTCGTTGTAAGCGCCGGTTTCATTGGTGCTCTGCACAAAGCTGGCATAGTCGGCATTCATAAAGCTCAACAAACCTGCTTCGAAGTCCAGTACCTTATCGACCGGCACGTCTTCCAGATAACCTTCGTTGGCTGCAAAAAGCACCGTGCCCATTTCTGCGACAGACATCGGGGCAAACTGCTTCTGCTTCATCAGCTCGGTTACCCGCGCACCATGCTCAAGCTGGCGTCGCGTGGCATCGTCAAGATCTGATGCGAACTGAGAGAAGGCCGCCAGCTCACGGTACTGGGCCAGCGCCATCTTGATACCGCCAGAAATCTTCTTCATAAACGGCACCTGGGCGGAGCCACCCACACGAGATACCGAGATCCCCGGGCTCATCGCGGGACGAAGACCAGAGTTAAAGTTCTCTGTTTCGAGGAATATCTGCCCGTCCGTAATTGAAATGACGTTGGTGGGTACGAAGGCTGATACGTCACCGGCCTGTGTCTCAATAATCGGCAACGCGGTTAGTGAGCCGGTTTTACCCTTGACCGCACCGTTCGTCTGCTTTTCGACGTAGTCAGCGTTGACTCGTGCGGCGCGCTCTAGCAACCGGGAGTGCAAATAGAAAACGTCACCGGGGTAGGCCTCACGTCCGGGTGGGCGCTTAAGCAACAACGAAATCTGGCGATAAGCCCATGCCTGCTTGGTCAGATCATCGTAGATAATCAGTGCGTCTTCGCCAGTATCGCGGAAGTATTCGCCAATCGTGCAGCCTGAATACGCTGAGATAAACTGCATAGACGCTGGATCCGCAGCGCCAGCGGCCACGACCGTGGTGTATTCCATCGCACCATTTTCTTCCAGCGTCCGAACAACGTTCGCAATCGTTGACATCTTCTGACCGATGGCAACGTAAACGCACTTAATGCCACTGCTCTTTTGGTTGATGATGGCGTCAACCGCGATAGCGGTCTTACCGATCTGTCGGTCACCAATAATCAGCTCTCGCTGGCCTCGGCCAACCGGTACCATCGCATCGATACACTTGAAGCCAAGCTGTACGGGTTGGTCTACAGACTGTCGGGCGATAACGCCGGGTGCAACTTTCTCGATAGGCGACGTTTGCTGGGCGTTTAGTGGGCCCTTTCCGTCGATTGGGTTACCCAGGGCGTCTACGACGCGGCCTAGTAATTCTGGGCCAACGGGCACTTCAAGAATGCGGCCCGTACAGCGAGCCGTCATCCCTTCCGTCAGGGACTCGTAATCGCCAAGAACAACAACACCAACGCTGTCGCGCTCTAGGTTCAAGGCCATGCCGTAAAGGCCGCCATCAAACTCGATCATCTCGCCGTATTGGGCTTGGGCCAGACCGTGAATACGCACGATACCGTCGGATACACCAACAATGGTGCCTTCGTTTTGGGCTTCAGCCTTAATGTCCAGGCCTTGAATTCGGCCCTTGATGATGTCACTGATTTCCGATGGATTCAGTTGCTGCATGCTCGCTTCCTTTTAAATCTTGTTTCGCTTGGACGGTGCTTTACTTAGCACCCCTATTTTTGCACCAGGGTCTCGACCAGCTTGGTCAATCGGCCTCTGACGGAACCGTCAATGACAATGTCCCCTGCACGAATTACCGCTCCGCCAATCAGGCTAGCGTCGGTTCGTGAAGCTATGGATACTTCTCTGTCGTACTTTTTTTGCAGCGACGCTTTCAATGCATCGCTTTGCGCCTCGGTAAGATCGAAAGCCGACACAACATCGACATCCAGCGTTCGCTCTTGCTCTGCGCGCAACGCTTCAAACTGGTTACGCACTTCTTCTAACAGCAACAAGCGATCATGTTCCGCTAATGCCTGCAAAAAGGGATTTGCTTCGTCGTTGATTTCGTCGGCACACAGTTCCGCCAACTTGTTCGCTTTATCGGCTGCGGCAAGGTCAGGGCTATTCAACATGGTCTGAACGTCGGTATCCCCGCTGGTCGCAACCAGGACACTCAGTGACGTAGACCATGCTTCCAGACTGTTTGATTCCTGGGCCAAACCAAATATTGCGTTGGCATACGGCCGGGATAGGGTTGCTACCTCTGCCATGGCTTAGAGCTCAGCTGCCAATTTCGTCAGCATGGCATCGTGCTTCGCTGCATCGATGTTGTCCTCAATGACGCGTTCCGCACCCGTTATCACAAGGGCCGCGACTTCTGCTCGAAGCGCTTCTCTCGCGCGATTCATTTCTTGGTCAATTTCTGCTTTTGCTGCATCCAGTAGACGCTGGCCTTCTTGACGTGCTTCATCCTTGGCTTCGTCTACCATCTGGTTTGCACGACCGCGGGCTTGCTCAATAATCGAACTCGCTTCCGCTTTGGCCGTCGCCAGTTCGGCCTCGGCATTTGTTGCCGCACTGGCCAGCTTTTGGTCGGCCTCTTCAGAAGCACGCAGCCCGGCTGCGATTGCTTCTTGGCGTTCGCGCATCGCGGTGCCTAGCATTGGCCAGATATATTTCATGACGAACCAGACAAAAATAACAAACGTTATGCTTTGTCCTAGTAGCGTTGCGTTTAGGTTCATTACTGATCCCTTTTTATCCGTTTCAAATTTATCGTCGCTTTCGCACAGCGCCTTATGCGGCACCACACCGTTGTCAGACCGATGCCGTCCAAGCTGCCATCCAAGCATACTCCCTAGGGCCAGGCTCGAACCGCTCAAACCTTGTTTCAACACCTTTCGGAGCTGAGGGCCTCGTCAATGCTTCGATCCAACCGGACGCAGGCAAAGCCTCGGCCAGCCTTCGTCCCCGCTTGGTGCGCTGTACTATCCAGCAACCGCGAAGATGACATACAGACCAATACCTACCGCGATCATTGGAACCGCGTCGACAAGGCCTAGAACGATGAACAGTTGAGTACGCAGCATTGGCAGCAGTTCGGGCTGACGAGCCATACCCTCGAGAAATTTACCACCCAGTACGCCTACGCCAATCGCGGCGCCGACTGCACCCAATCCCATCATCAGACCACCGGCAACAAACAAAAGTTCCATTTCAACTCCAATCTAACAGTTAAGAATCGCGGCCTAGCCGCATAATGCCTCTAACGAGAAAGGCGGATCAATGTTCTTCAGAGTCGTGTGCCTGTGCCAGGTACACGATCGTCAAAACAGCGAAAATAAAGGCCTGCAACGTAATGACCAGGACGTGGAAAACCGCCCAGACCCATTGCAATACGCCACCGAATATAAAGAACCCGATCCCACCTCCAAACATCAGGGCGATCAGGATAAAAATCATTTCCCCAGCGTACATGTTACCGAACAATCGCAACCCCAAGGACAAAGGCTTAGCGATTAGCGATACAAATTCGAGGACGAAATTAACCGGGATGGCAAAGAGGGAGGGGAAGGGGGGCAGGGTCAATTCCTTCAGGAACCCGATCGCTCCCTTACATTTGATGCTGTAGTACAAAATCATCACGAAAACGGACAGTGCCAGCGCCATGGTGATATTCGGATCTGTCGAGGGAACGACTTTCATGTGCGACACACCCAACAGAACGGCTAATTCAGGGATCCAGTCCACCGGCACCAGATCCATGGCGTTCATCAGGAAAACCCAGACAAAAATTGTCATCGCCAAGGGCGCAATCATATCGTTCTTGTGTTGAAAGATGCTGTCCGTGGTCTCGTTAATGAATTCAACAATCATCTCAACAAAATTTTGCAAACCTCCAGGAACACCAGCGGTTGCGGAAACAGCGGCTCGGCGGAAAAACACGGCAAACAAGAGACCAAGGACAACCGACCAAACCATGGAGTCCACATTTATGGACCAAAATCCCATTTGAGCTGCCTCAGCGCCGCTATGAGCAAAGCCCCAGGACCCATCAGGAAGCTGACCGTACGTAAGGTTGGTCAAGTGGTGTTGAATATAGTCTGTCGTTGTTTTTGCGCCGCTGCTCATCGCGTTTATGCTTTCCTATACTGTCGTCTTACTGTTCGTAAAAGCCGCATACTCGTCGTTAACGACCAGAATGCTCTTCAGACCCTCGGGCCAACACCCAAACATAGGCACTTTGGCTTGCCACCATGCCAAGCAGGAACCAAGCCACCTCTACCTTCTCGAAACCAAGAAACAGTGCCATCAGTGCACCGCTGCTCAACGTCTTCACCACTCCCTGGGCCAAAATACGGGACCCAACCAAGGTACGCTGACTTACCCAAGCAAAGTAAGCGCTTGGCAAAGCAATACAGAGCACCCCCGCAGCGACACTTTTCGCTGGACCTAAACCGAACCCGAACCCTATCGCCACGGCGGTAAACACGCCCAATACGAGTTGTTTTGTTACGACCGACCACTGGGCGGTCGCAAACAGACTGTTCATTCGGAACCTCTCGGCGGCGCGTAGTATAGGGATCGGCTCAATGCCATTCAATTGCATTTATCGAAATATCACTCCGGAAGATTGAACCGCCCTAGGACGCCGTCAAGTTCTTCAAGGCTGGAATACTTGATTACCACCTCACCAGCAGCGCCATTCTTTTGCCGAATATAGACGCTCGCACCCAAGTGATCCATGAGCCTACGCTGTAAGGCTCGAATATCGGGATCCGCGTTTTGAACGGGTTTCGTGCCGGTTTTGTCCCCGGACAACAACCGGCGCACAAGGTTTTCCGTCTCCCGTACAGACAGGCCGTCGCGCGCAACTTTCTCCGCAGCTTGATCTTGCTGCATACCTGTTAACCCCAGTAGCGCCTTGGCGTGACCCGTGTCTATCGCAGCCGACTCCAGCAATTGCCTGGCCGGTCCACCCAAATTGAGTAGACGCAGGCTATTAGCAATGGCTGCTCGAGACTTGCCAACAATGTCCGCCAACTGTTGCTGAGTGAGCTCAAATTCATTGCGTAACCGCTCAAGGCCTATGGCTTGTTCCAGAGCACCTAGGTCCTCTCGCTGAATGTTTTCAACCAGCGCAATTGTGGAAGCTTCACGGTCGGTTACCTCTTTCTTGACCGCTGGCACCTCGGCGAGTCCCGCCATTTGGGCCGCTCGCCAGCGACGCTCACCGGCGATCAATTCAAAGCCGCCTTGGGCTCTGGAGCGGACTACCAAGGGTTGCAGAACACCTTGTTGCCGGATTGACGCAGCCAATTCTTCCAGCGCGGCCTCATCAAAGTGACGACGAGGTTGATAAGGGCTGCGCACAATCTGTTCGACCGGAATAGTGACTAAACCGTTAGAATTTGCGGTCGCGGCCACATCAGAGCCGGCGGCTTGAGCTGCCTGTTCCGACTCGGATTCGGGTGGCTGGGTTTGTGCCGTCTTGGAAAGTAGGGCATCGAGACCCTTCCCCAATCGCGATTTACTCATGTAATTTCCATTGCCTATATTGCGTCCCGCATCCATCGACGCATCCTTGCCCCGCCCTTACTGCCTTTTCCGACTAAGCGTCGGTGCCTATTTATCGGTGCCATGACGTTTCTGCATTTCGCTAGCAAGTGCTAGGTATGCCAGAGATCCCCGTGACCCGCGATCATACATCATCACTGGCAAGCCGTGGCTTGGCGCTTCTGCCAAACGCACATTTCGCGGTACGACGGTGCGATACACTTTTTCGCCAAAATACTGAATTAGCTGCCGATAGACATCTCGGCTGAGCCCATTGCGGGCATCGTACATCGTTCGCAGCAATCCCTCGATTTCCAGTTTGGGGTTTGCCTTGGCACGAATGCCTTCAACGGTATCCAACAACGCAGACCACCCTTCTAGCGCATAGTACTCACACTGCATGGGCACCAATACGCCAGTGGCGGCCACCAAGGCATTCACTGTCAGAATATTCAGCGAGGGTGGACAGTCGACAATGATGTAATCGTAAGCAAGAGGTTGTTCACTCAACCGCTTCGTCATCACGAACTCTCTTTCTTCAAACTGCATCAGTGCGACTTCAGCGGCGGTCAAATCGATATTGGACGGCATCAAATCGTAGTTGCCGACGGTTGTTTTAACGGTATCTTGCAGAGCAGTGTGGCCAAGTAACCAATCGTAAATGCTGACGTTGAGGTCGTGCTTGTCGATACCGCTGCCCATGGTGGCATTCCCCTGTGGATCTAGGTCCATGAGAAGAACACTGACGCCCAACCCTGCCAAAGCGGCACTGAGGTTTACACTGGTCGTGGTTTTTCCGACCCCACCTTTTTGGTTTGCGACTGCAATGATTTTTTTCATTGATTCACCACTCTTCATGGGACTAAGTTTCAAGCGCTTGATGCCGGGTCCAAGCGGCTTTGGACATTAGCTGCAAGTAATGCCTATGTGCCAATCCCGGCACGGAGTAAGCAACCTCCTCTAAACCGGCAAGCGGTGGTGTCTTTGAGACACGTTCCTCTGGGCTAGGTTCACCGTGGGGTTGAAGATCGTCGGGCTTGGCTATATG
>JAACDS010000262.1 GCA_009936895.1 Pseudomonadota bacterium | reverse complement strand
CGCGCGCCGTATCAGGGCAAAATTGCCATGGCCCGCCCGGCCCGCTCAGGTTCGACGCATATCATGATCGAGCATCTGTTACAAATAAGAGGCTGGGACGAAGGATGGAGCTACATTCTGTCTCTTGCCAGCAATCTGTCGACCCTGACTGCCCGCAGTTTTGGAGTACCCGAGGGTGTGGTACAAAGGCGGTTCGAGATTGGACTCACACTTGATTTCCTAGCGCAGTCTAAGTCTGACGTGCTGGAGTTTCGATACGGACAGCCAGTGATGCTCACAGCGGCGCGCATTGGCATTCTGGCTAATGGAAAGTCGCCTGAAGCCGCTTGCGACTTCGTCAAGATGGTCCTGTCGCCTGAAGGGCAGCGGCTTCTCCTCCGACCAGAAATTGCCCGTATTCCGATTGATTCCGATGCCCGAAAAGAGGCCCTGGCGCTGCCAGACAGGGTGCAAGACGCACTGAGGCTAGAGTGGATCAGTTACGATTCCAGTGTTTCCGCGCGTCGGTACTGGGCGGTGAATACTTTATTTGATATTATGATCACTGAAAGCCTTGCTGAACGGAAGTCGCTTTGGGCCAGAGTGCGAGCGCTTGAAGGTCAAGTTGATCCAGCGGCATTGTCTTCGATACACGCCGACTTGACTAGCGCGGTCACCGTCGAGCCACCTTTGATCGGAACGCATGACGCTGGCGACGGGCTTCGCACCACGCATTTGACAGGCATGAGCGAAGCCCAAAGGCGTGTGGTAGAAAGATGGCGAAGTGCAAATGCGTCTTTCCTGCAGCGTGCACACAAACGGCTTCTTGATCTTGAAAGCCTTGCGAACTAATGCCCTCGTTTCAGGACATCTTTCGCACCAAGATATGGACACGGCTGTTCTTGATGATCGTGACAGCCATCCTAATGACTTGGGGCGTAGTCGCACTAGCTCTTTTTTTGCTGAGCACAGCACGCGAAGTCGTCGATGATGTCATCCGAGACGACGTTCCGCGGGTCATCGATACCGCGCGGCTATCCGCCAAAACAGCTGATCTTGGGTTGCTGAGTAATCGTTTACTTAGGGCAAACGAGGCTGATCTGGACGCAGTGGAAGAAGAGTTACGCAATACCGTGGCGCAGACTCAAATCTTCTTCGACTCGAACATTTCTCGTGATCTTGAGCCGCAGCTATTGTCCTTGTTGGAGGCTAATTTTGACGCGGTCCTCTTGCGCCTAAACACCTCGGCGCAGATCGATAAAGAGATCGCGCGGCAAGCCGACGCGCTTCGTTGGTTGTACATCGATATTGAAGACGAGGCTTCAGCCCTCGTGGCGGACTTCGCGTTCAATGCCACCACACTTTCACAGCGGATTGTGACTGAAGAGGCTATGGAAAAACGCGCGGAAATTGCTTTGCAGCTTAGCCGGGAACAGATTTTAATGAACCTGTTTGCGGCGCTTGAATCCAATGCGTCTGCTGCCGCTACTTTGGGCGTTCAGGCGGCGGCAAGCGATGATGAGGCACAGTTGGCGCACTTCGAAGCTTTGGTTTCCGACACGCTGTCACGCGTTTCGGAAACAACGGAGGGGTTAAAAGATACGATTGGGAATAATTCCCTACTTTTTGCTTTCGAGCAGCTGGAAGGGCTTTTGATGGCTGAGGGCGGGTTGATCGAGAACCGGAAAGCCTGGCTTTCAGAACGAAATGCGTTAGACGTGTCGTTATCGAACCTGATGTCACAGCTGGGTTTGGTTCAGACAGAACTTGAGCAAGTCACGGTTCGCCAGACGACTGCGCTGAAAGCGAAGAGCGAAGCGTTTGGATCGACTATTGCTAAATCGAGCCGCAATTTGATCGTTCTTACTTCGCTCGCTGCTTTAAGCGGTTTTTCCATCCTGTTTCTTTATATCCGGCCTTCAATCATCCAGCCGCTCAGATCACTTACAAGAGCTATGAGGGACATTTCAGCCGGACGGGAGGCGCAGGTTCCAAATGTGTCCCGAAACGGACAGGAAATCGCCGAGCTTGCCGAAGCCGTCGCCTCTTTCGCTGACGCCGTAGCAGCACGAGACAGGGCAATATGTGAGGTGCGCCGCACTCAGGACGAGTTGGTGCAGGCAGGCAAAATGGCGGCTCTTGGCACCATGTCAGCCGGACTGGCGCATGAGTTGAACCAACCCCTGGGCGCGATCCGGCAACGCGCCTATCTGGCAGGGCGCTGGATTGCGCGAAACGACATACCGAAGGCGCAAACGCAGGTCGGTAAGATCAACGATTTGGTGGACCGGATGGAGGCAATCATTTTGCATCTGCGACGCTTTGCGCGAAGGGCCGAAATCGAAAAGATTGCGGTCAAGCTTGGCGATGTAGTCGATGGTGCTGCGACTTTCCTTAAGAACCGCTTGTCAGACGGCGGCGCGAGTCTGAATGTGACTCAAGATGCGCGCCAACTTGTGGTTCAGGCGGATCCAGTGTTGCTTGAACAGGTCATCGTGAACTTGATCTCAAATGCCAGCGACGCGATTGCCGAGACGAATAGGCCGGGCACAATTACCATCGACCAGAGTGCTAGCACCCCTGGCGTGGCGTGCTTTACCGTTACAGACACGGGTGCCGGTCTGAACGATATTGCTGCAGATCAGGCGTTCAACCCCTTCGTCACAACAAAGGAACCAGGGCTGGGCATGGGGCTGGGCCTGTCGATCTCCTACAACATCATGACCGGCATGGGCGGTACTCTTCGACTGGAGACGGCAAAAAGGACCGGCACTCGTGCTGTGGCCACCCTACCAATCGGAGGAGCCTCGTGACATCGGACCCTGAGATATATTTGGTCGATGATGACGCAGATTTTCGCGAGGCCACAACGGAACTGCTCGAGGATGCTGGGCTGCGCGTGCGGGCGTTTTCTTCGGCCGATCGAATGCTTCGCGAACTTGATCCGGAATGGGCGGGCGTTGTGCTATGCGATGTGCGGATGCCGGGCATGGATGGGTTTGCGACACTCAAAGCCGTCCAGGCCCAGGCCCTCCGCGTGCCCTTCATCATGATTACAGGTCATGGAGATGTCCGATTAGCCATCTCTGCAATGAAGGCTGGGGCCTATGACTTCATCGAGAAACCTGTGCAGCCGGATGTATTGCTGAGCACGCTGAAGCGGTCAATCGCTGCCCGAAAACTGTACTTGGACAACGTCCGTCTCCGCTCACGTGCACGGCGTGGTGGTGGGCTTCGGTCACAGATCCTAGGCCGCGCCCCTGCGATCAAAGAGGTTCGAAGGCTCTTGGCTGACATCGCTCCACTGCCTGTTACGGTTCTCATGCTGGGCGAGCCGGGCACTGGCAAAAGCCTTGCAGCACAAGCTTTGCACGAGCATGGCCGCGGTGGCGGAGAGCTTCATTTTATCGCCTGTGCAACCGCCAACGAGCAGAATTTTACAAACAAGTTGGCCAGTTTACCGTGT
>JAACDS010000261.1 GCA_009936895.1 Pseudomonadota bacterium | reverse complement strand
GACAGCCAAGAAATTTCTCCCGAAGACGAAGAAATCAACACGGACTTCAGTGTGGCGAATTTGGACGCCGGTCGATTAGGAGACCATGAGCCTGCCGCAGGCTGAGACTCGCGAGGAGTCATACTTTGTCGCCCAACTGGCGGCCGAGGCCAAACGACAGGACGTCGCGGCCCCCGCAACCATTGACTCTCTGATTGCGAAATTAACCTATCTTAGTGACGAGGAAACCACCCTCGTCAGGGAAGCCCACACCTACGCCAGCCAAGCCCATCAAGGCCAACACCGACGCACCGGGCACGACTACATTACTCACCCTACCGCGGTCGCTCAGATTTTGGCCAACATGAATATGGACCATCAGTCTTTGATGGCGGCCTTACTCCACGACGTGATCGAAGATTCCGAAACCAGCCGCGCCTATCTTGGCGAAATTTTCGGCTCCTCGGTTGCAGACATCGTCGACGGCGTCTCCAAATTAAGCAAAATTTTCGCCAGTCGCGACGAAGCGCAGGCCGAGAACTTCCAAAAAATGGCCATGGCCATGGCAAAAGACATTCGCGTGATCATGGTCAAGATGGCTGACCGCTTACACAACATGCGCACCATCGGTGTGATGTCCGACGCTCAGCGCAAACGTATCGCGAGAGAAACACTGGATTTTTATGCGCCCATCGCCAATCGGCTTGGGGTACAGATGATCAAAAGCGAGCTCGAAGAGCTCGCTTTCCGTGCCCTGTACCCGCTGCGCTCGGATCGTATTGCCCGAGCCGTCACTGCCGCCAGAGGCAATCGCAAAGCCATGGTGGATGAGGTACAGACGACCATAGCCACGGCGCTTAATCGCGAAGGCATCGTGGCCGACGTGATCGGTCGGCAAAAGACCATCTTCTCCATCTATCGCAAGATGAAAACCCAACATAAATCCTTTGCAGAGATCATGGACGTGTTTGGTTTCCGCATCATCGTGGATCAACCAGACGCCTGCTACCGGGCGCTGGGCGTGGTGCACGGTTTGTACAGCCCTCTGGCCGCGCGCTTCAAGGACTACATCGCCATTCCCAAGGTGAACGGCTACCAGTCCTTGCATACCTCTCTGATGGGCCCCCAAGGCGCGCCCATCGAGGTACAGATTCGAACCAAGCAGCAGCAAGCCGTCGCCGAAAACGGCATTGCGGGGCATTGGCTTTATCGATCCAATTCCGAGTTCGAATCCAGCCAGCAGCGCGCACGCCAGTGGGTGTCTGATTTGATGGAACTGCAGAGCCGAGCAGGCAATCCAATGGAGTTTATCGAGAGCCTCAAAATCGATTTGTTCCCGGACGAGGTGTATGTTTTTACTCCCAAGGGCAAAATTCTCGAGCTGCCCAGAGGGGCCAGCCCGGTCGACTTTGCCTACTGCGTGCATACCGATATTGGTAACAGCTGCATGAGTTGTCGGATTGATGGCCAACTGGCGCCCTTGTCCCAGCAACTGCAGAGCGGCCAAAAAGTCGAAATCATTACCGCACCGGACAGTAAACCCAATCCGGCCTGGCTGAATTTTGCGGTTACGTCCAAGGCTCGATCCGCCATTCGCAACGAGCTCAAGCAGCAGCAAGGCAGTCAGTCCATCGCGCTGGGGCGAAAACTGCTCAACCGTGTGTTGGGTGCGGCCAATACCAGCATTAACGATCTGGACTTTAGACGCCTGCGACGGGTGTTTTCAGAACTTGGCGTACGCAAGCTGGACGAGCTGCTGGAAAGCATTGGCAATGGCGACGTTTCCGCTCACTTGGCCGCACAAAAGCTGCTGTCTGCTGACAACCCCGACTACCAAGCCATTGCCGTGGAAGGTGCCGGACCCGTGACGATCGCTGGCGGCGAAGGTCTGGTGGTGAGCTACGGACGCTGCTGCGGCCCCTTACCGGGAGACCCCATCGTCGGTCACATGACCCCGGGCAAAGGCTTCGTCGTGCATGTGGAAACCTGCAACAATTTGAGTGAAGTGCGCAGACGCACACCACACGAAATCACGCCGGCACGTTCGACCTCTGACGTGGACGACGAATTTCAAACCGTCTTGCGGGTCAACGTGCGCCGGCGCAAGGGCATCATGGCTGAAGTCGCAGCGGAAATTACCTCCTGCGATGCCGGCGTTGAAAGCATCAATGTTGAAGAGCGCAACGCCGAGATCAGTACCGTCAACGTCGGCATAACCGTAAGGAACCGCGATCACTTGGCCAAACTCATGCGGCGACTGCGTCGCATTACCGCCGTGATCAATGTCGCCAGGCGCGCAAACTAAAACCAAATCGAGCCCGCATTCGGGTCAATCACTTAGGAACACTATGTCTCGGGAAACCATCGCCACAGACAACGCCCCCAGTGCCATCGGCACCTACTCTCAGGCGGTCAAAACCGGACCAGGGAGCATGGTCTTCATTTCAGGTCAGATCCCATTGGTGCCTCACGCTGACCCGGCGCAAATGACGCTGGTCAGCGACGACTTTGTTGAACAGGCCCATCAAGTGTTTAAAAATCTGATTGCCGTTGCCGAAGCCGCTGGGGGCGGACTGGCCGACTGTGTCAAGCTCAACATCTATCTGACGGATTTGGGTAAGTTCGCAGACGTCAACAGCGTCATGGCAGAATACGTGCCAGAGCCGTATCCCGCCCGCGCCGCGGTGGAAATATCCGCTCTGCCCAAGGGTGCACAAATCGAAATTGATGCCATCATGGTGCTGAACTAACCGGCACCGGTCGCGTATGGCAGCGGACCCCCAAGGCAGCGTCGCCCAACTCAAGGGCATTGGCCCCAAACTCCAGGAAACGTTGGAGCGTTTGGGCATCTATCGACTGCTGGACTTGCTGATACACCTACCTGCCCGATACCAAGATCGCTCCAAGATCACGCCCCTCAGTGCCCTGCGGGCCGGAGAGGAGGCGTTTGTAGAGGGCGAGATTATCGGCAGTAAAATTGCCTTCGGTCGCAGCCGCAGCCTGGAGGTGTTGATCAGCGACGGTCATCGGGACCTGCGGCTTCGTTTTTTCCACTTCAACAAAGCACAGCAGCGCAATTTGGAGGCCGGCAAATACGTGCGCGCGTTTGGCAACGTGGCCTTTATTGGTCGGCATTTGGCCATGGCTCATCCTGAATATCAGATATTCGACGAAACGCCGCAACCACCCAAACCTGAGTTGATACCCGTTTACCCCACGACCCAAGGATTGGGTCAGGCAAGACTGCGCAATCTCACTCGTGCCTTGCAGCTCTTAAGCTGGCCGACGGAGGCGGGCACACCCTTCGAAAAATTGCTCTACCTGCACAAGCCTGACGACTTAAAGCGAATTGACGAAGTCACCGAAGCGTTAGCACTGGATGAACTGTGCGCCTACTACGTGGTCATGAAGCGCCGCGCACTCAAGCGGCGCAAACAACAGGCTCTCGCGCTTCCCCAAAAAGCGGGCCTGGGCAGGCAACTCAGAGACAACCTAGCTTTTCAGCTGACCCGGGCTCAAGGCCGGGTCATTCGTGAAACCCTTGCGGACCTAGAAAACGATGTGCCCATGCTGCGACTGGTGCAGGGCGACGTGGGTTCCGGAAAAACCATTGTAGCCGCCTTCGCGGCCATCCGTGCCATCGAACATGGCTGCCAAACCGCCGTGATGGCGCCGACTGAGCTGTTGGCCGAACAACACCAGCTGAATTTTCAGCAATGGCTGGAACCCCTAGGAATTCGCGTTGCCTTGCTCACCGGCCAGATGAGCGCCAAAGCGCAACGCGAGGTACTGGCAGACATTGAAAACGGCGAGGTACAGGTAGTCATCGGCACCCACGCACTGTTTCAGGACAAGGTGGTTTTTAACAAACTCGCCTTGGTCATTATCGATGAGCAACATCGCTTTGGTGTGCACCAGCGGATGGCACTGCAAAACAAAGGCGCCTTTCCACACCAGCTGGTAATGACCGCCACCCCGATTCCCCGCACCTTGACCATGACGCTGTACGCCGACATGGATGTGTCTGTTATCGACGAACTGCCCAAGGGCCGGCAGCCCATCACCACGCATACCGCAGCGCAGTCAAAGCGTGACGAGTTGATCGCTCGGTTAGCGCAGATACTAAATCAAGGCCAGCAGGCGTATTGGGTTTGCACCCTGATCGAGCCGTCGGAGGAAATCGAGGCGCTGTCTGCTGAAGAGGCCTTTGGCTTGCTTACCCAAGCACTACCCAATGCTAAGGTGGCCTTGCTACACGGGCGCATGAAGGGCGACGAGAAGGTGGAGGTCATGCGGGCCTTTAAAGCTGGCGACTATCAACTGTTGGTGGCGACCACAGTGGTCGAAGTCGGTGTCGATGTACCCAATGCCACACACATGTTTATCGAAAATGCTGAGCGGCTAGGGTTGGCTCAATTGCACCAGCTACGCGGTCGGGTGGGGCGAGGCAGTCTGGCCAGCCGCTGCTTTTTGCTGTTCAAGCCCGGCGTCAGTCAAACCGGCCAACATCGGTTAAACGCGCTAAGAGAAAGTCAGGATGGCTTTTATTTGGCCGAGCAGGATCTCAAGCTACGCGGCCCCGGGGATATTTTGGGTACCCGACAATCTGGGGAGCAAAGTTTCAAGATTGCCGATTTGGGCGAACACGCTCACCTGATGCCCAGAGTCGTCAAGCGAAGCGAGGCCCTGCTCACTGCGCCGCAGGGCTCGGACGATCACGCCTATCTACTTAGGCTGCTCAATACGTGGGCAGCCTCGGACAACGAGCATTTGTCGGTCTAAGACGCCGTTTGCGCCTCTGGCGCGCTAAAGACTTCACGATCCAGCTGCCCTTCACTGGACGCCACGATGGTGGCCACTGTCGCATCACCGGTCACATTAACCGCAGTACGCAACATGTCGAGCAATCGATCGACACCAATG
>JAACDS010000260.1 GCA_009936895.1 Pseudomonadota bacterium | reverse complement strand
GTGATGCGCCTCTATGAAAAAGCCTGATGAACGGTTGCGATTGAGGCGCCAGTAGCGGAAGACATCAAACCGTAATTCGATTGTCATCAATTGTTACCCTGCATCATAGTAGAATCATGCGACGCTTCTGAATTTGGCATGTAATCCTAGGGAGGGTTTTGATGACAACGCGAATCAATCGACGCCGACTGCTTCAAGGTTTGGGTCTGGGGGCTTTGGCGACCCGTGGCTATGCAAAACAGCAGAGCGCCCCGGCTTATTTCACGCATAACGTGGCCAGTGGGGATCCGCTCTCCGACCGCGTGATTTTGTGGACTCGCGTCATTCCGCAGCATCGAGATACGACCTTGAATGTACGGTGGCAGGTCGCTCAGGACCGGGCCTTTACGCGAGTCGTCGCGGCGGGCGAGTCTAAATCTGTGGCCGAGCGCGATTACATCGTGAAAGTCGATGCGACGGGCTTAGCCCCCGGCATGTCCTACTTTTATCGCTTTAGCAGCCTCGGGGTAACCAGCGAAACGGGACGAACCAAAACTCTGCCTGTAGGCCAAGTGCCTTCGTTCCGAATGGGCGTGGCTTCGTGCTCCAATTACCCCCAGGGCTTCTTCAACGCCTACCGACACATGGCCGACACTGACTTGGATGTCGTCCTGCATCTGGGGGATTACATCTATGAGTATCCCGAGGCGGGCTATGCCAATGACTACGCCCGTAACGTGCTTAAGCGCAATGTGGTGCCAGAACATGAAACCATCGCACTGGAAGACTATCGGATGCGATACGGCCTCTACCGCACGGACCCGGATCTGCAAGCGGTGCATCAGCGGCATCCCTTTATTTGCGTCTGGGACGACCACGAACTGGCGAACAACACATGGCAGGACGGTGCAGAGAACCACAACAACGGTGAGGGCGACTTTTATCAACGCATGCGGGCGGCTCGTCAGGCCTATGATGAGTGGATGCCTATTCGAACTCATGCCAGTGGTGATCAGGGACCGATATATCGCCGCTTCGCCGTCGGAAATTTGGCTGACCTGATCATGCTGGATACGCGGCTGGAAGGTCGTGACCGGGGATTTGAGTATGGCAAGGACATGGTGTATCTCCCGCAAATCAACGCCGATGAACCTCGAAAGCCCGATCTCCAGGCGTTCAGGACCAACCTCCAGGACCCAAGCCGTACGCTGTTAGGTGCGAAGCAAGAGCGTTGGCTGAGCGATTCCGTTGCGCAAAGCACCAGCCGGGGAGCGACATGGCAGGTATTGGGCCAGCAGGTGCTGATGGGCAACGTCGGCATCCCCACAATCTCCGAGTCTGCGCTTGCCGAAAGTGGGATGTCTGAGCAGCGCAAAAAATACGCGGCCTTCATGCAGGCGTTGGGCACTCAGGGGCTGCCTCTGAATTTGGATGCTTGGGACGGTTATCCCGCATGCCGAGAACGGATCGCACAAATGCTGGCCGACACCAAGGCCAATACCGTTGCGCTAGCCGGAGATACACACAACGCATGGGCATTTGATCTGAGTGACAGCAAGCAGCGGCCTATCGGAGTCGAAGTGGGAACACCAGGCATCAGCAGCCCGGGCATGGAAAATTATCTGCCGGTACCCGCCGAAGAGCTGGCTCAAGCGCTGAAAGACGCCAGTCCGGGCTTGGTTGACGTGGATACGTCTCGCCGAGGTTGGTCGGAGATTACGTTAACGCCTCAGGACATGCGTAATCAGTGGCATTTCGTATCGACTGTACTCGATCGGCGTTTCGACGTGCAAAGCTCGCCAGAGATGGTCTGCCTCGTCGGTGAGCGCAGATTCAGTTAGCCGTGATTAGCCAGGCACTCACTGACATCTGCGCGAAGAAATGCCTGCGCCTAGGCCCATTTGGCCGAAGAATCCAGCGGCAACCGGTCTGACACCAGTTCGTTGACCGGTGCCTCCGGGTCCCGATGGCCAATGGCCATGCCACAGAACAGCATGAGGTTGTCTGGGGTCTGCAGAAACGATGTGACCGCCTGGGGTCGGGTAGCCCAGGCTTCTTGAGCACAGGTGTCCAGCCCAGCCTCTTGGGCCAACAGCATAAAGGTCTGCAAAAACATGCCCAGGTCTGACCACTGAGGTTGTCCCATGGCTCGGTCGATCAGGCAGAAAAAAGCAGCTGGCGCACCAAAGAACTCGAAGTTACGCGCAAGATGAGCGAAACGTCCCGCTCTGTCGTCTCTTGGAATGCCTAACAGACCATACATGTCCTCGCCGACTTTGAAACGGCTGTCTCGGTACGGGGAAGGCAGATCCTTAGGGTAGATTTCGTAAGCCGGCTTTTCCCGGGGATCTTGCTGTGCAAGATGCTGTTGAAAATCCTGCAATCGCGAGCCGTTCAAAACCTGCACCTGCCAAGGCTGTACGTTGCCGCCGGACGGTGCTCTAGCGGATTTTTCCAGCAACTCCCGCAGCAGGGTATCGCTGACCGGGGTATCCAAAAAGGCTCGAATCGAGCGTCGCGATGCGACGGCTTCGGTTACGTTCATAGTCGTCTACCTTCATTAGCAGTGACCGGCTGGACTGCCGATCACTGGTATGCTGCGCTACTTCAGCGCGTCAGAGTACGTGTCTTCGTTGAAGCCCACGATGATATGCTTTCCGACCACGGCGGTTGGAGCCCGAAGATTTCCGGTGCTGCCAAGCATCGCATCCAGCGCTTCGTCCGTCGCCTTGCCGCCGCCGGCAAATTCCGTCACCTTCTTACCCTTTGAAACCACCATGGTTTTCGCCTTGGCTAACAGTGCAGCCGCATCTTCTCGCTGCAATTTTCGGCTTGCTGGAATGGTTTCGCTGATCTCAATCTCACTTGCTTCCAAAAACTTGGATGCTCGGGTACAGCTGGTTCATCCCCCGCGAAAGTAATACCAATCGACTTTTTTACTCATCAATTTTCCCCTGTTGTGATGCCGTAAACGGCAGTAACGGATCGCGTGACAAAACATTATAGAGACAGCGGGCACCGAAATGCCACGGCTTATAGCGGAGTAAGTGATAGGCCCAGCGGCGAGGCTGGGATGCTAGTGAGCTGTTCGGCGATAGGCTATGGTTAAGACCATTCGTTCGCTTGATTCGAACCATTGTCAAACAGGGGGAAAACATCATGGCACCAGTTCCAAAGGGTAGTACCGTGGCGGTGACCGGCGCAGCAGGCTTTATCGGTGGTTGGGTCGTCCGCGGCCTGTTGGACCGGGGCTACCGGGTGCGAGCCTGCGTGCGGGACACTAACGACGGAACCAAAACCGATTTTCTGCGACAGATGCCGGGCTATGCGTCGGGTCGACTCACCTTGCATTCGGCCAACTTGGACGAGGCAGGGTGCTTTGACGATGTCTTTAGCGGGTGTCAGGGCGTTTGCCACGTTTCCCACGTAAGCACTTACGATGATCCAGAATACATGCGCGGCGTTTGCGAACATGTGATCGCCAGTATCAACAATTCGGGCACAGTGAACCGAGTGGTCGTGACATCCAGCATCGCCGCCATCATCTCCGAGGCGGATTTGCAGGAGCTGGTGCGACGGCCGGTATTTTACGAAGACCGCTATCCAGACGAGGAAAGCCCCAAGCGCACCACCGAGCGCGGCGAAGGTTACTCCATGGGTAAGGTAGAACTCGAGCGGCTGTTCACTGACGCGGCCGAGGCGCACGGCGGCTGGGACTGCATTCGCGTTTGCCCGGCAGACAACGTGGGGCCGATCCTGTCAGCGCATCAGAAAGACATGGGGCCATGGCAGCACAATATTGAAATGATGCTACTTGGCAAGTACTACCAAAACGGTGCCTACCGTCCCTGGATGACGGTAGACGTTCGTGACGATGCCGACTGTCATATTCGCCTGCTGGAAAACGTCAACGTCCAAAACGGTGAGCGATACATTGCTTGGTCTACGGACACACGAAACGTAGAGGATGTTTGCGCGTCCATTGATCGCCTGCTGCCTGAGCTGGGACACGCGACACCCGAGGTCACGGATAACTTTCCAGAACGCATTCAGGCCAGAGAAGCAGAAATGCGGGCTATCTGGGCACAGTGCGAGCTGCGCAATGATCGAATTTGCTCGGTCACCGGGGCGACGTTCCGACCGTTAGACGAGTCCATTCGAGATTGCGTTGAGTCGCTGTTGTCCGTCGCCAAGGTCAAGCCTTTGCTTCGCGATGGCTTCAAGCCTGCCCAATCACTCGAACCACTTTCTCATGGAGTTTAACGAATGAGCGACAAGCCCAACACTTACGGATGGCAGCATACGGGTCAGAAGCGCCCGGATTTCGCGCTGGAGCCTGGACCCGGTGAGGAATCAGTATGGGATTATCCCCGGCCACCGGCCATCGTAGATGATCCGCGTGAAGTGCAGGTGTTTGCCGCTGACGGCACCTTGGTGGCGGCCTGCAGTAACAGCAAGCGGGTGTTAGAAACTGCTAGCCCGCCAACGTTTTATTTGCCGCCGAGCGCCCTTAAGGTTGCGCTGAAACCGGTGGATGGCGCCTCGTACTGCGAATGGAAAGGACAGGCCGAATACTTTTGCTACCAAGACCAGCGTCTGGCGTGGCGTTACCCCAAACCCACCCAAGCCTTCGCGGAAGTCGCAGGCTGGTATGCCTTTTACCCGGCGGAATGCCGCTGTGTGGTGGCAGGTCAGACCGTGCGAGCCCAAGCCGGTGGCTTTTATGGAGGCTGGGTGACGGATGAAATTGTGGGTCCCTACAAGGGGGAGCCCGGTCGCTCAGGCTGGTAGGGACCGAGGTCAACGGGTTAGCTGAAGATGGCACGCAATTGCCGCTTGCATGGCCGGTTTTACGCAAAAGAAGATAAAATCGGCTAGACTTGCCCGGTCTTTGGCCGTTTTATGATTATGTCGCTACCGCTGTCATCCAATTCTGTCGTTCCGCCCGCCGAACATATGGCCCGGGTCGGGTTGGGCGCGCCAAAAACGGTGCGGGGTAGAGGTACCTATGAAGGCCTGAGTGGCTCAAAAACGGCGGTCCAACAGGTCAACCATGATCAAACAGGTAAGCGGCTGCGCGAGACCCTTGCGGCTCGATCACAGGATCTGTCCGCTACGGCGAAATTAGCGCGTGCCAATGCCTTGATCACCCAAGCGGGACTGCCCTCGGGATTGAATAAGGTCGTCGATCGCCCAACAGCCGATGTGCTTGCAGTGAGAGTGCAGCGGCAGTCGTTCATGACCTTTGCTCTGGGTTAACCGCAATCGGCTCATGGCGCAAGGATTGACCTAAGCTAGCGCGTTCTCTCACACTGATCGAAAGGCAGTCGGGGAGAATAATGAGCGAGAAACCAAACATTCTGCTGATCATGACAGACCAGCATCGGGCTGATCATGTTGGTTTTATGGGCAACCCAACGGTACGCACCCCCAACTTAGACCGTCTGGCGTCGTCAGGTTGCGTATTTGAAAATGCCTGGGTATCGAATCCCGTGTGCATGCCCAATCGAGCGACGATTCTGACCGGACGGATGCCCACAGCCCATGGCGTGATTTTTAACGACCGGTCTCTCGACTGGTACGCCAATACGTTTGTTCGTCAGCTGCGGGCCGATGGCTATCGCACGGCACTTCTGGGTAAGTCTCATCTGCAGCACGGTATGAGCAGAAATTCTGTGGTGGATTTTCGTGGGCAGGGCGCCTTGCTAGATCATCAGCCGCAGGGTTGGGACCGATTTGAGGATTACGAACGCTATCTCGATAAGCCGCCCAAGGACCCCGAAGACTTTTATGGCTTTGAGCGTATTGAGCTGTCTATTGATCACGGGGCTCGGGTGACGGGTCATCACTTGCAGTGGGCACTGGCACAAGGCGCGAACCGGGAGGCGCTGTTAGCCCCTCACGATGCCAATGCGCCGGGTCAAAAGCGCAGCGATGAATGGTGGCAAGTCTACGAAGCACCCTATGATGAACGGTTCCACTCCACCCGGTTTGTTACCGAGCGAACCCAAGATTTCATTCAGTCCTGCAGCGAGAACAGGGAACCCTGGATGGCCATGTGTTCATTCCCGGATCCTCACCATCCGATCAGTCCGCCCGCGCCATGGTTCGACAGACACGATGCTGCCGATATGCCTCTGCCCCGGAGTCGACACGACCCGCTGACACATGCACCAGCGCATTTGCGCGCCTTCCAACGCCTGCATCCCGCAGATCAGCGAGATTGGGTCGCGCCCTGCGGCTACGGTAGCGATCGGTTGCTGGGACAGGCCATCGCCGCGACATATGGGATGATCGAAATGGTAGACGATGGTGTCGGTCGCATACTGGAGCAGCTCGATACGCTGGGTCTGCGAGATAACACCATCGTGATTTTCACCAGTGACCACGGCGACATGATGGGAGACCACGGTTTGTTCTTAAAGGGCTTCATGCACTACCGCGGCACCCTCCAAGTGCCCCTGGTCATCAGCGCCCCCAACATGCCCGCCCAACGTGTTCAGGGGTTGGCATCGAGCATCGACATTGCACCGACGATATTGGAGCTGTGCAAACTGCGCAGCTATGACGGCATTCAAGGACACAGCCTCAAACCTATGCTGAGCAGTGAAGACGTCAGAGTGCGCGATCATGTGCTGATTGAAGACGATATCGCTACCATCACCGCTAAGCTCACACCGATACCTGCGAAAACGCGCACGGTGATTACCGAACAGTACCGCTACACCCGAAATGCCAAAGGTGAAGAGCAGTTGTTTGACCTGCAAGCGGATCCTGACGAAATGCAGGATCTGACCGCTTCTAACCATCCCGCTCGGGGGCAGATGATGGAGGTGCTTGCGGATGCCCTAATGGCAGCAGATGATGCTGCCCGTGGTGCGCCAACTCAGGATGGCCATATCCCTGGATTGTCTTGATCCCGCGAATATCGGACACTGACCTGCTGCAGAAGTGCAGCAAGTGGCATCGATCTACAAAGCGAGCAACGAGGAGTAATGATGAGTGATGACAACCCAACCCCTACAGACGAATACACTCCACCCAAGGTTTGGACCTGGGATACCGAGAGCGGTGGACGTTTCGCCAACATCAATCGGCCGATCGCGGGGTCTACTCACGACCAAGAACTGCCGCGTGGGGACAACCCGCTGCAACTGTATTCGCTAGCGACGCCAAATGGAGTCAAGGTCACGGCCTTGCTGGAAGAACTCATCGATCTAGGTCATACCGGAGCAGAGTACGATGCTTATACGATTAATATTGGCGAAGGCCAGCAGTTCGGCAGCGACTTCGTCGACATCAACCCGAACTCCAAGATTCCAGCGCTGCTGGATTTAAGCACGCCAACACCTACCCGGGTGTTTGAGTCTGGGGCCATCATGGTTTATCTGGCCGAAAAATTTGGTGCCTTGCTGCCGATCGAACCATCAGCTCGCGCCGAGTGTATGTCTTGGCTGTTCTGGCAGATGGGCAGTGCTCCCTATCTGGGCGGAGGCTTTGGTCACTTTTACGCCTATGCTCCATTCAAAATGCAGTACCCCATTGATCGCTTCACAATGGAAATCAAGCGCCAGTTAGATGTGCTGAATCGAACGCTGGCAGAGCGCGAATTTTTGTGCGGTGACGACTATACCATTGCCGATATCGCGAACTATTCTTGGTACGGCCAGCTGGTAATCAACAATCTCTACAGTGCCGAAGAGTTTATTGAAGCGGCGTCGTACACCCATGTGGTGCGTTGGGCAAATCAAATCCAAGCCCGGCCTGCGGTAGATCGCGGTCGTCGTGTCAATCGTCCGTGGGGTCCCGAAGAGACTCGAGTGGTAGAACGTCACAGCGCTGCAGACTTTAAATAAGCGCCTGATGGCGCTCTGAATCAGCCACAGGCCTCTGGGTTAGCCAGAGGCCTTGAGCGCCGCGCGGTAGGCCGCCATATCCCAATTCGGCCAGCGGGTCTGAGACTGCTCTAGGGTTCGTTTCGTCCAAAACGCATCGCCGGGTAGGGGAATGCCCAAGCAGCCAAGCTGTTCAGGAGTGGCGTGATCGATCACATGATGCCACGGCCTGTCCACGGCATGCTGCCAGACATGGAAGCCGATATTGGCATTGTTCGCACGCTTGAAACTCACTGTCATGGTGTAGCGCACTCCGTTGGGCTCTACCATATTTGTGCCGCGGTGAAAGGTGTCGATGCAGTAGGCCACAAGGGACCCGGCGGGTGCTGCCGCTGAGCGTGTCTTGGCCTGTAATGCGCGCTGCTTGTCAGCTGGTGCCGATATCGCTCCGGCACCTAAGACTCGTTCTGAATCCTCTCTGCGCACATAGTGCATGGCGCCCAGGGCGTCGGTAACGTCCGAAATGTAAATCACGAAGTTGACGGTTTTTTCGCTGCTGTGTTCTGCGGGGACGGTCAGCGTGTGGTTGCCGTAGTCACAGTGAAACGGCTGGTCGTAGTCTGCTTCGCCGGTGAATTTCGCCCAGGTGTGGGATTGATAAAGGTGGATCTCTTCACAGCCCAATAGATCCTGGGCGAGTTTGATAAGCGCAGGATGCAGCGATATCAGATTCATTTCTGGACCGGCATCAAAGGGCAGAGTGTCCAGATTGACGAATTGCTTGGGATGAAAGGCACCCGCAGGCCCGCCGGTATCAATGCGCAACGTCTGGCCGTCTCCAGCACCTTTCACGCCGTAAAGGCGCGAATAATCGGAGCCGATCGGAGCGATTTCCTCGGCGGTGAAAAAATTCGGCACGACCACGGCCCCGTCTTGGTGCCATGCGTCTAGATGCTGCTGCTGATAGCGGCGCCAGTCCAATGGTCTATCTTCTCGTCACGCTGTTTGCTTGCCAGCCGCGATCTCTTCCTGCACTTCCCGCAGCTTTTCTTCCGTCAGCGGATAGCGCCAGAGCATGGGTACGGCAATGAATTTGAACAGAGCGGGGACGATGGAATACAAGCAAGCAAGCCAAATCAGAGAGGAGGCGGTGTTGGGTTCGTTAAGGGGATCGGCCAGTGAGTTAAAGCCAACGATGGTGGCGGCGGTTGTGCCCACGACCAGGCCCAGGGCATAGGCCAGTTTCCGGGTCATTGTCCAAATGCTGAAATAGGCACCCCCCTGACGTTTGCCGGTGCGGGCACTGTCTAAGTCGATCACGTCGGCGGCCATGGCATAGGGCAGCGCGCTCAGCGCGCCAATAGCACTTCCCTTTAGACACATCACGCCAATGAAGAAAGCGAATTTGCCCGTGGGAATGCCATCGAACTGGGCGTTCATGCCGGCGAGCCAGCTGGCGGGCAAAAATGAGAGCACCTTGCTCAGTTCAAAGGCGTCGAACCCTGCTTGCGGCGAAATGGCAATCAAGGGAATAAAGCAAGACCACAAGGCGTACCAAAAAATAGCGACCATGGTGGCTCGGTGTTTGCCGATTTTGGCCGAAAGCTTGAACCACAGAGGAATGGCAACAATCTGCGAGATGAAATAAGGGGCTAGATAAAAACCGTACAGGTCTCCGGCAAGCAGCACATGCTTGACGAAGAAAAAACTCAACGAATTGGTCATCGCTGACCCAATGGTTGAAAACAAGAAGATGATCACTAAAACGCGATAGGGCTCATTCGCCCAAACGTAGCGAAAACTGTCGCGCAAAGACAAACGACTGGTGTTTTGCTCTTTTACTGGATGTTCTGGGACCGAGTAAAGCAGGTTGAAGACCAGAATTGGCATGATGAACATCAGTGCAATGGTCAGAAAATAGACGTTATCGGTGGGCTTGGTGTAGCCCCAAAACACGATGACCGCTGGGCACATCGCGCCAATCAGCGAGCCTGAGACGGTGAAGGCTTCTTTCCAGCTCATTACCAACGTTCGTTCGTTATACCCTTGGGCCAGTTCAGCGCCCCAGGCCGAGTAGGGTACATCCTTGATGGTGGCACCTACATACATAATCACCAGCACCCCCAGCAGGTAGGGATAGCCCGTGTTGAACGTCATACCCAGCCAGGTGACCTCGGTAAATTCAATGGGGGGAATCCAGAGTAGCCAGACACCCAGCATAAAAATCGGCATGCCGATGAGAACGAAGGGTTTGCGGCGTCCCCAGCGGGTACGGATTCGATCCGAAAGAAAGCCGATCACCGGGTCGGTAATGCCGTCGAAGACGCGTGATAGCGCAAGCATCAAGCCCACAAAGGCCAAGCTGAGTCCAAAGCCTGCGGAGTCTGCATAAACCGGCGTCAGATAGACGGCAAGGGGCAGGGAGACCATGGACAGAGGCATCGACGGCGCGCCATAGGAAGCAAGCTGAAAAGTGCTCAGTGATTTTTGTGCTGGTTCTTTCATTTCCGACATAAATTCAACTTAATGCTTACGTTAGTCAATCAGAAGGCGAGGATATTCAAGCCCTCAAACTTCCTTGTTCCGGTTAGTTTCGACACTCTGGGGTAATCGTGTGCGACCCATTGGGATCAGTTCTGCGTTTTCACCTATCAGGAAATCGGGCAAATCGACGTCGACGCTGCCAAAGGCGACGCGCTGATGGGGCACTTTCGTACCGTTCACATTGCCCAGCGTGCCGTAGGTCTTGAGGCCGAGACGCGCGCGGAGTGTGGAGTCGGCGTTTTCCAACAAATCGTGGCTCGTCGCGGCCAGCGCATTCTCTTGCTGCCGTAACCACGGCGCCGAGCAAAAGACCGAAAGCGCGCGTCGACGATGACCGGTCAGGCTTGCTCCAGTGGCATGCCAGAGCCGGCCTTCGAAGGCGAACAGACTGCCAGCAGGAACCGTGACTTGCGCGCCGCTTTCGGCAGAGGGCGGGTGAACCCGGTGGGCTAGCGGCCATCGGTGGCTGCCGGGAAATACCACGGTGCTTCCCCGTTCAGGGGTGAAATCGTCGAGCAGGTAAAACAGATTCAACAGCGCGGGTTGATCCAGGCTGGCGGGTACTTGGCCTTGATCGCGATGCACCAATTCAACGCCTGGGGTCGTACCCTTAAACATGTGAGCCGTCATACTGGACAGAAGCCACTGCTTGCCAAGCACGTGACTGGCAAGCGCCTCGGTGTCTTCGTGGCTGACCAGTTCTAGGTAGTGTCGGCCTTTATTGATCAGGTTGGGAATCACGATTTTGTTGCTGCGGCCCCGGTCCGGAGTCAGTTCTCCAAGGGCCTCTTCGGCCTCGTACTGCTGATCCATTTTTGCTTTCAGAAAAGCAATTCGCTCTGGGGATAGCACATCGGTGAGAATGCAGCAGCCGTATTCGCTGAGGTCACTCATGGCCTGCTCTCGATCTTGGGTTTGCGCAGGCAGCGGCAGGACTTCCGGTTCGTCAAGAGGCTCTACTGCAGGATCCTTTGGCAGCAGATTTACCATTGGTTGTAGCGAACCATCTGATCCAGCGCGCGACGACGGATGCTGCCGTGGCCGCCAAGGACTGGATAACCCACCGGAATGTGAGCGCAGGGATACCAGTCTTCGGGCATGCCCAGCAGTTCTTTGACGGCTGCCTCTTCGTAGCACAACAGGGTGGTCAGCACACAGCCCAGTCCCTCGTTACGACAGGCCAGCAAGAAATTTTGCACGGCGGGATAAACCGATCCTCCGCCAACGACGCTTGGACGATCCAACTCGCTGTCGGTAATGGTCATCAGTTTAGGGTTGAAACAGAATACGGCGATCAGCGGGGCTTCATGCATGTGCGCGGCAAGATAATTGCCCGCGTCCATGGCCTTTATGCTGGATGCTCTCGCGTCTTCCGGCATATGCGACAGTCGGGCTTCGTAGCCGGGTAGGTAGCTGTCCCAGTGCGGCTTGTACAGGTCCTGCAATGCCTGTTTCTTGTCAGCGTCGGTAAGCGCCACAATACGCCAAGGTTGGGTGTTGCCACCGGTAGGTGCCCAAGTTGCCGCGGTCAGTACCCGTTCGATAATCGCATCATCAATCGGGTCCGGGCGTAAACGGCGAACCGCACGCAGCGTGCTCATAGCCTCGTATAGATCCATAACATCTCCCCCCTGAGCTCAAAGATGTCTTATTTGTTGACGGATTTCTAGCCTTTTTCGGCGCATTTGCACGCGCCTTGCACGTGCTCTGGACGAGACTAACGCTCAAATAGTGCGGAGTGAAAGTGTATGCGCGGTGCGATAACGATGGGCCTGTTGGGTGTTGTGGTTTTAGTATCGGCCCAACCGATGAGTGACGGCGCAGAGGCATCTTTGGCCAAGGCCGAATTGAACGAACGCGGCGAATTTTCCAATCCGATCGGTGATCTGGATAAGGGTGGCCTTGATGTGAGGCTACCCTTCATGCTGAGGCGTCTTGGTACTTACTTTCGATCAAGCGATGGCGCGCCCGAGCGGGTACCAAACGATGGCAGCGCGCTGCGGGCAAACGTTGCTGGCATGACTCCGACGATCACTTGGGTAGGGCACGCAACCTTCGTCGTGCAAATGGGTGGCATGACCTTTTTAACGGATCCAATTTGGTCGAACACCCCAAGCCCTGTGCCGGCTTTTGGCCCGCGACGCTTC
The DNA here is from genome assembly GCA_009936895.1 of Pseudomonadota bacterium. Taxonomy (GTDB): domain Bacteria; phylum Pseudomonadota; class Gammaproteobacteria; order Pseudomonadales; family Azotimanducaceae; genus UBA4421. The sequence continues at coordinate 357 of JAACDS010000260.1, read as the reverse complement.
GTGGAGCCGGGAATCGCCATTGATGACTTACCCGCCATAGATTTCGTCACGATCTCTCACAATCATTACGATCATTTAGACCTGCCGACCCTGCGCGCTCTGGCGGAGCGCGATCCAGATACGGTGTTCTTTGTTCCTGAGGGTAATGGGGCGATTCTGCGTTCTGCGGGTATTTCGAACGTAACGGAACTCAACTGGGGACAACGTGTCGAACTGGGCGCTGTCACAGTACACTGCTTGCCCACTCAGCATTGGAGTAAGCGCAATTTGACGGACACCAACAAATCTCTTTGGTCGTCCTGGGCGGTGATCGGTTCCGATCGTCGCTTCTATCACGCCGGGGATACGGGTTACTTT